>DAIQNQ010000082.1:6081-10598 GCA_036788275.1 Thermonemataceae bacterium | reverse complement strand
CACCACCCACTCCCACCCTGTACTTTCCGCCTATCGGCAGCAGCACTTGGGAAAGCGTAAGCCCCGAAAGCCTCGGCTGGAATAGCGCCCAAATCCCTCAACTACTCGACTTTTTAGAAGATAATAATACCCGTGCTTTCATGGTGCTAAAAGACGGAAAAATAGTGATGGAGCATTATTTTGGCAATAATTTTCAAGGTGCGCCTTTTCAAGCAAGCAGCAATTGGTACTGGGCTTCCGCCGCCAAAACGCTCACCGCCTTTGTGGTAGGCCGAGCCGAAGAAGAGGGCTTCCTCTCGCTCCAAGACCCTACCAACCAGTACTTGGGCAATGGCTGGACAAGCCTCTCCCCCGCCCAAGAGGCGCAAATCAATATCTGGCATCAGCTTACTATGAGCAGTGGCTTAGACGATGGCGTGCCCAATCGCGATTGTACTACCCCCGACTGTCTGCAATACTTGGCCGCCCCCAACACACGCTGGGCTTATCACAATGCTCCTTACACCTTGCTGGACGAAGTGGTGAGTGCCGCTACCGGACAGAACTTCAACGACTACTTCGCCGCACAGCTTCGCAATAAAATAGGAATGGACGGATTTTGGCAAGATATTGACTTCAATCGGGTGTATTTCAGTACCGCACGCAGCATGGCACGCTTTGGCTTGCTGATACAAAATGAAGGGCGCTGGAACGAAACAACCGTACTCAATGAAGACTATGTAAAAAGCATGATAAGCACTTCACAGACCTTGAATCCTGCCTACGGCTATTTGTGGTGGCTCAATGGCAAAAGCACTTTTCGTGTGCCGGGCTCACAAATCAGCTTTGCGGGCAGCATTAGTCCCAGTGCCCCTGCCGATATGGTGGCTGCGATGGGGCGTGACGGACAGCTGCTCAATATTGTACCCTCCAAAGGCATTGTGCTGGTGCGTATGGGCGATAATCCCGACAGCAGCTTAGTACCTTTTACCTTTCAAAATATGATTTGGGAGAAATTTTCTTTGGTTTTGGGAGAATAAACTTGCTACTCCAAGCTGCGTAGGCGGCGGCGTGCCTCCCAGTTTTTTGGGTTTAGCTCCAAGGAGCGGCTCCAACACTGCTTTGCCCCCAGCTGGTTGCCCAAAGCGAGATATGCCTCGCCAAGGCTGTCGTAAGCTGCAAACCACTGCGGATACACCAACACATTCATCTTGAAACACTCGAAGGCCAAGGCAGCTTTGCCATTTTTGAGTAAGAGATGCCCTACTTGGTTGAGGGTCTGCTGCCCCAAGCGCGGGTCTTTGCGGAGCTTATACACATTCAACAAATCTACCATCGGCAGAAGCCCCTCGCGCATAGCCACGCGCCAGAGCTGGTTTTCGGGGGTGTCGTATTGGGTGTAGGGCAAAGTATAAAAAGGCAAATGCTCTCCGCCAATGGCCAAGTGCGACAAAGCCAAGCCTACATTCAGTCCATTGGCACTGTTAGAAAGAAAAACCAAACCTGTTTTTTGTTCGGGAAAGCCCACCAAGTAGGCCTTGAAAGTGCCAAAATCGCCCCAATGCCAAAAGGCTTTGCCCGCCTTGCTCTGAAAAACGCCCAAGCCCAAGCCCCAGCTCATGCCTTTGAGCATGCCTGCCTTGGCGGTGCTTTGCACTTTCCACATTTCTTTGAAAGTTTGCGGATGCAAGCCTTCTTGGTTGAGCAAGGCAGCTAAGAATTTGCCCAAATCTTCGGCAGTGGCTATCAGGCTATAAGCACCCATAGGCTGCGCCTGCCTTCGGAAGCCGCCTACCGCTCCTTGGCTACCGTGTCCGTCGGCCATTTGCGGCAGCAAGTGCTCTTGCCATACATAGCTGCTGTGGCGCATGTCTAAGGGCAAAAACACAAGCTCTTGTGCCAAATCTTGCAGGCTTTTTCCGGTGAGCTGCTCTACTACGCGTTGCAAAAAAGTAAAACCTTCGCCGGAGTAGGAAAGGTCGCTACCGGGATTGAAGGCGATTTTGAGCGAGCCGTAGCGCCCATTCGGAAAGCCCGTGGCATGGCTCAGGCACATTCGGGCAGTGATGCGCCGAAAGCGTGTATCGGTGATTTTATGTCCTAAGAATACTTTTTCGATATAGGCATCTCCCACATACTGCACCAAGGGCTTGTCTAAGTCCAATACTTTTTGCTCTACCAACTGCAATACGATATAAGCAAAAAGCGGCTTGCTCAGCGAGGCCGCTTCAAATACCGTAGAGTCGTGGATGGGCTTTTTGCTGTTTTGGTTGGCCAAGCCAAAGCCTTTGTGCCAATAGAGCTTGCCCTGATGCACAATGGCCAGAGAAAGACCTGTGATTTGGGCGCTGTCGAGCATTTCGGGAACACGCTTCATCAGCAGCGTGGTATCGGCTTTTTTCTTAAGGGCATAGTACTGCGCCGAGCAAGTAGCCGACAAGAGTAGCAAGCAAAAAGTAAAAAATTTATCTCCAAAAATATGCATCAAGACTTTATTGTTTTTCAGAATCAAAAAACTTGCGAAGCGCCTCCAGCATTAATCCAAAGTAAAGACCTTTCGCTTAAATTCATACATCTGTCCTAAATAATGGCGGCGCACCTCGGGGTCATCTACGAGCATTTCGGGCGCGCCCTCTTTGAATACCTTCCCTTCCGACATCACATAGACACGGTCGGTGATAGAGAGGGTTTCGTCGGCATTATGGTCGGTAATGAGAATACCTAAATTCTTGAATTTCAAACGATATACAATCATCTGTATCTCTTCCACAGCCAGTGGGTCCACTCCGGCAAAAGGTTCGTCTAAGAGGATAAACTTGGGGTTTACGGCCAAGGCACGGGCGATTTCGGTGCGGCGGCGCTCCCCTCCCGAAAGCACCTTGCCCATATTTTTGCGCACGTGGGTAAGGCTAAACTCTTCGAGGAGCTGCTCGGTACGCTCTTTTTGTTCTTTTTTGGGCAAACCTATCATTTCGAGCACCGCGAGGATATTGTCTTCTACGGTCAGATTGCGAAACACCGATGCTTCTTGGGGCAGATAGCCCACGCCCAGCTGCGCCCGCTTGTACATAGGCAAATGGGTAATATCTTGGTCATCAAGATAAATATTGCCTTTGTCGGGCTTCACCAGCCCTACGGTCATATAAAAAGTGGTAGTTTTACCGGCCCCGTTGTGCCCCAGCAGGCCGATAATGTCTCCTTGCTCTACTTCTATGGATACATCGTTTACCACATAGCGCTTTCCGTATTGCTTAATGAGATTTTTGGCACTGAGCTTCATAATATTGGCTTGTTTGGGTATTGGTGGAGCTGACAAATGTCATATACAGGCTTGAGCAAGTTCATAAGCCGAGGCTTGGGAAACATTTACTTTTGTAAAGTTGGTATCAAATCTCAAAAATACCAAAATAATGCCTTCCTTTTTGTATGCCTATGGAAAGTTCCACCCTACAATTTCGCCCCGCTGAGAAAAAAAATACCGCCTCACCCTGCCATCATTGCGGAGAGGCCTGCGGCACTGAGGCAGTTGTATTTCAAGAAAAACATTTTTGCTGCGCAGGCTGCCAAACAGTGTTTGAAATCCTCCAGGAAAACAATCTTTGTACCTACTACGACCTCGACAGCCGCGCGGGCATCAGCCTCAAAGGCAAAAATTGGGGACAAGAATACGCTTATCTTGATGAGGAAGATATTTTGAAAGACTTGCTTGATTTTCAAGAGGGCGATATTGCGCATATACAGCTTTATATTTCGGCCATTCATTGCAGCTCTTGTGTATGGCTTTTGGAGCATCTCGACAAGCTCGTAGAGGGCGTACAAGAAGCCCGCTTGCAGTTTACCCAAAAAACCCTCTCGCTGCGCTACCACACAGGTCTTACTTCGCTGCGCAAAATTACCGAGCTATTGGCCACCTTGGGCTATGCACCCAGCTTTAGCTTAGAGGGCAAGGTACATCGCCAAAGCAATCCTGCACGCCATGCCCTGCTCAAAAAGTTGGGCTTGGTAGGCTTTTGTATGGGCAATATCATGCTGCTCAGCTTTCCTGAGTACCTTTCTTTCGACCTTCAAAATGCGATAGATGGTCAATACCAAAGATTTTTCCTTTGGCTCAATGTCTTGTTGGCCTTGCCTGTTTTTTTTTATGGCGCTTCCGATTACCTACGAGGGGCTTATCTTTCGCTCAGAGAAAAATTCAAAGGCCATAGCCAAGAGCTCAGCGTGGACATCCCCATTGCCTTGGGCATCAGCGCTCTTTTTGTGCGAAGCCTCATAGACACGCTCCAAGGGCAAGGCGCTTATTGGGACAGCCTCGCCGGACTGATTTTTTTCTTGCTTTTGGGCAAATGGGTGCAGCAAGAAACCTTCGGCTACCTCTCTTTCGAGCGTGATTACAAATCTTTCTTCCCACTGGCCGTAAAGGTGCAAGAAGGCCTCCGAAGCAGCTACAAGGCCGTAGCAAAGCTCCAAAAAGGCGACCTTATGCACATCCACCACCAAGAGCTTATCCCCGCCGATGCCCTGCTGCAAAGCGAGCAAGC
>DAIQNQ010000082.1:0-5981 GCA_036788275.1 Thermonemataceae bacterium | reverse complement strand
ATGGCAGCTTTAGTGGCTTTTTATTGGACTTGGACGGAAGGCTCATTGGCTTGGACTGCCGCCACCGCCGTACTGATGGTGGCCTGCCCCTGCGCCCTTACGCTTTCAATGCCTTTTACCTTGGCTACGGTGATGGCCATATTTGGCAGAAAGGGTTTTTATGTAAAAAATCAAGAAGTAATACAGCACCTCAGCGAGAGCAATTATTTTGTTTTTGACAAAACAGGCACTATCACCCAAAGCCATACGCAAAATATGCACTACCAAGGGCAGCCGCTCCAAGCTGCCGAAGAGGCTATGATTGCCCACTTGGCTGCCCAATCGCTGCATCCGCTCAGCAAGCAAATTGTGGCTTTTTTAGAAGAAAAAATAACAGAAAAACCTGCAATACCTGCCTTGCAACACTTCCGAGAACAAGCAGGCGCAGGTTTAGAGGGCTTTTTTGGAAAAGACCAAGTGCAAATAGGCAAGGCAGCTTGGTTGAGTGCAAAGAACGAGGCTTTCGAGAAGAGTTCGCAAGTGTATGTAGCTATCAATGGTGAAGTAAAAGGCGCTTTTTTTATCTCTCAACAATACCGCCCCGAACTGGGCGAAGTATTGGAAAGCCTCCAAAGCAGCCACGAAATCGGCCTGCTCTCCGGCGACAATGATGCCGAAGCAGCCTTGCTCAAGCCTTTTTTCGGTGCGTGTATGCACTTTCATCAAAGTCCTGCCGAGAAGCAGGCGCACATAGCGGCGCTCCAAGCTGCCGGAAAGCGGGTGGTAATGCTCGGCGACGGCCTCAACGATGCCGGAGCGCTGCGCCAAGCCGATGTGGGCATTGCCCTGAGCGAGCAGGCGCATAGCTTCTCGCCTGCCAGCGATGCCATTTTAGAGGCCGATGCTTTCAGGCTTTTGCCTGCTTTTGCGGCTTTTAGCAAAAAGGCCGTGCGTATTGTGGGCTGGAGTTTTTTATTGTCTTTATTGTACAATGTGCTGGGCATTGGTTGGGCAGCCAGCGGGCAGCTTTCGCCTGTGGTAGCGGCCATTTTTATGCCGCTGAGTTCGCTTTCGGTGGTTTTGTTTGCGGTAACGCTTACGGGCTTGGCAGCCAAGCACCACTTTGCACAGTATGAATAGTTGTTTTCAAATATAAATTTTTCGCTATGTCGGTAATTATTATTTTGGTGATTTTGGCCTTGTTGGTGGCGGGCGGCTTTTTGGGCTTTTTCTTTTGGGCAGTCAAAGACGGACAATTCGACGATACCGAATCGCCTTCGGTACGTATTCTGAAAGACTGAGGCTCGATTCAGAGTTTTTTCTGAAAATGATAGCCGAGAATCGCGTACCCATTTTGGAAATAAAACTTGTGTGAGCGGCTGTTTTGCACATAGGTATTCAGCTCCAGCGTTTGGCAGCCTTGTGCTTTTGCCCAAGCTTCGAGCCAGTTCAAAAAATACTGTCCTTTGCCACCGGAGCGGTTTTTTTCGGCCACAATCACATTGTCTATCTCTACTTGCCAGCCCGAATACAAGCGTACATTGAGCCAAGCGCCTGCCATACCAATGAGTGTGCCCTCCTCGAAGAGGCCGAAACAATGATAACTCGACTGCTCAAAAAGTGCTTCAAAGCGCTCTTGCAAAACTTCTTTTGAAAGATGTGGATTGAGGGTCATCGCCAGTGGCAGCAGCGCTTCTATATCGGCAAGGCCTACGGCGCGCACTTCTAAGGTATTCGGTGGGTTCATTACTCGTGCAAATAATTGAAGGCTACCAATGTACCCAATATGCTTACAATCAATACCACGATAATCATGGCCGAATACAAAGCCCAGCGTACCCGGTTGGCGGCGCGCTCCGAGTCTTTGTACAGTTCGCTTCCTATTTGGGCTTGGGTATCGGTGATTTCGTGGATAGGTTCCATCATACGACGAAACTCCTCGTAGCCCTCCTTAGAAAATGCCTGAAAGGCCTCCGATTTCTCTTGTCGGCGGCTTTGCTCAATAATTTTATTTTCTATTTTCCGATACAAAAAAATCTCGCGGCGGTACTCGCGCAGCTTGCCTTTTTCTTCGGCTACGAGGTGTGTGCCGGCATATTTTTCGGTCAGAGAGTCTATCAATATATTATTTTTGTAGATTTTCTGCTCCAATACCTGCATAGAGCCCGTATTGACGGAAGTGAGGTGTTCTTCGAGATTGAGGCGATTTTCGTAGAGTTTTTCAGTGATTTTGGCCATTTCTACTGCCGGATAGAGGCGGTCGTAAAACATGGACTTCACGTCGCCAAAAATTCTGTTTACGCCTACCGTGCCAATCAGCCCTACCACCAGTATTACAATCAAAATTACGGCAAAAGCACCGAGAATACTCTTCTGATTCTTCAGCTTGAGTCTCTTAAGAATTGTAGCCATTGGAGAATATTGATAATGAAGTTTTCAGGTTAAATAAGTGCTACAAAACTATAAAAAAATCATCGAAAATCTACTTTCTTTTTTGTAAGCATATAAAAAGCTCTCTTCCGGCACGCGGAGCGATAGAATTATAGCAAGTATCGAAATGAATAAAATCGAAGTAAGGAATAAAATACGCTTCATATTCGGCTTTATAGCCGCCAAAGGGGGGATGGTCTTGGTTGAGAGGCGCATCAAACAACAAACCTACGAGTTTTCCGTTCAAGGCCAATAGCTCGGCGCTATGGCGGGCATAAGCAGGCCGCAGGCTGGGATGAATGGCACAGAAGAAAGTTTGCTCCAAAATCAAATCGAAAGGTTTTTCCGTTTTGAGCGCAAAAAAATCTTCTTGCAACAATTGACTTTTGGGAAAATCGGGATGCGCCTTCGCAAAGCGCTCCAAAGGTGCGGCTGCCCAATCCAGCAAATAAGTATTGAGAAAGCCCTGCTCAAAAAGATAAGCTGCCTCATAGCCATTGCCACCGCCGGGTACTAAAATGCGTAAATCCTTGCGAGAGAGCTGGTCTATATACGCCTTGAGTGGGGTGCTTATCGCCCCAAGGTCCCAGCCGATTTGGGCTTGCTGGTAGCGCTCTTGCCAATATTGTGGGTCTAATTGCATTTTTTAAAATTTTGAAATCAAAGTAAAAAAGCTAAATTTGTGTGGTTAAAAAATCAAAACCTCTAACGATGATGAACGAAACGCCCGGTACAAAAGCTGACAAGCGCACTCCTTTTTTGATTGGTCTGACAGTCTTTTTGGCCATTGTCAATGCCATTCTGATTTATATGATGGTGCAAAATAAGCAAGTTATTGCCCAAAAAGAAGAAATCATTCAGGGAAAAACCACCGAAATCAATACTACCTCTGCCAAGCTGGATTCTATCTCTCGCCAATTGGATATTCGCATTGCCGAAGCCAAAAAGCTCAACCAAGACTATGAGGAGCTCTTAGACCTCAAAGAGCAACTGATGCGCGACAAAGAGACCCTCAAGAATGCCTCTGAAAGCACCATCAGAGAGTACCAAGATAAAATACGTACCTATGAGCAGCTCCTTATCAAAAAAGATGAAGAACTTGACAGATGGCGAAATATCGCCGAAGAGCTGAACCAAGAAGTAGTAAAAGTAAAGGTAGAAAAAACCAAGCTCACCGACTCCATCAGCTCCGTACAAAAAGAAAAGCAAAAGCTCGAACAAGTGGTGGCCAAAGCCGCCGTACTGAAAGCCGAAGCCTTGCGTATAGATGCCATTTCGGACAAAGGAAAGATTCGCGACGGGGGCGACTATCGCTCCAGATACGTAGAAAAAATCAAGATTGCCTTCAAAATTGCTGAAAACAATACTGCCAAAATTGAAAGCAAAACCATTTATATGCGCCTCATAGAGCCTTCGGGTGCAGTGCTGGTAGGCGCTGAGGGAGGGCGCTTCAAAGATGCCGACAGCAAAGACCTCAACTATACCGCCCAGCAGCAAATCCTCTTCGACAACAGCGGACAACTCGTTACCTTTATCTTCAACAAAGGCAATCCCTACAAAGAAGGCAAACACGAAGCAGAGCTTTACTGCGAAGGCCACCTGATTGGCAAAGGCACTTTCACGATTCGATAAGCATCAAAAAATAATTCCTCCAAGGAAGGCTTCGCTCCGTACGAAGTCTTCCTTTTTTTATTAGCCCTTGCATATTTTACGGAGCAATACACTTTTTTGCGCAAAATTGCCAAACATCATGTAGTTTTGTAGGCAATAATAGATTCAATATCCTTCCGAAAAGCTATGGCCAAAATGCACAAAGACCCGGTACCAGTAACGGGCATGTTTGAGAACTGGTTTTTGGATTATGCTTCTTATGTAATTTTGGAGCGCGCTATTCCGGCCACCGAAGATGGACTGAAACCCGTACAACGCCGTATCCTGCACGCTATGTACCAAATGGACGATGGCCGCTACAATAAAGTAGCCAATATCATCGGACAGGCCATGCAATACCACCCCCATGGCGATGCCTCTATCTCTGAGGCCATCGTAAATATGGGGCAAAAAGACTTGCTTATTGATGCCCAAGGCAACTGGGGCGATATCCGCACCGGCGACAGCGCCGCCGCCGCCCGATACATCGAAGCCCGCCTCACCAAGTTCGCTTTGGAGGTGCTCTTCAATCCCGAAACCACCGACTGGCAGCTTTCCTACGATGGCCGCAAGAAGGAGCCTGTTACCATGCCCGCCAAGTTTCCGCTGTTGCTGGCACAAGGTGTAGAGGGTATTGCCGTGGGGCTTTCTACCAAAATCCTCCCCCACAACTTCTGCGAGCTGCTCGAAGCCTCTATCGCCATTCTGCAAGGCAAAGAAAGCAACATCCTGCCCGACTTCCCTACCGGCGGCTTGATGGATGCCTCCAACTACCAAGGAGGCCGTCGTGGCGGCAAAGTGCGCGTAAGGGCTGTAATAGAAAAGGTAGATGCCAAGACCCTCGCCATCCGCGAGATTCCCTTTGGTACTACCACCAGCAGCCTTATAGACTCTATCCTGAAGGCTGCCGACCAAGGTAAAATCAAAATCAAAAATATTGTAGATAATACCGCCCAAGAGGTCGAAATCCTGATTACGCTGCCCACAGGCGCTTCGCCGGAGGTAACGATGGATGCCCTCTATGCCCTTACCGACTGCGAGGTGTCTATCTCGCCCAATGCCTGTGTGATTATCGGGCAGAAGCCTTATTTCTTGGAGGTAAACGAAATGCTGCATTACTCTACCCTGCGCACCAAAGACCTCCTCACCCAAGAACTTACCCTCCTGAAAGCCAAACTGCAAGAGCAAATCCTCTCGGCTTCTTTGGAGAAAATATTTATCGAAAACAGAATCTATCGCAAGATAGAAGAAGCCGAAACTTGGGAACAAGTGCTGCAAATGATAGACAAAGGCTTGCAGCCCTTCAAAAAGGAGTTTTTTAGGGAAATTACCCAAGAAGACCTCATCCGCCTTACCGAAATCAAAATCAAGCGTATCTCTAAGTTTGATGGCTTCAAGGCTGATGAACTGATGCTCAAGCTGCGCCAACAGCTCGAAGAGGTCCTCGACAACCTCGAAAATACCAATCGCTATGCCATCCAGTATTTCAAAAATCTGCTAAAAAAATACGGCAAAGGCCGCGAGCGCAAAACCCAGATTGCTACTTTTGGCACTATTCAGGCCACACAAGTAGTGGCCAACAACACCAAACTCTACGTAAATCGCCAAGATGGCTTCATAGGCTTCGGTCTCAAAAAAGATGAATTTGTGTGCGATTGCTCCGATATTGACGACATCGTTGTATTCAGAGCAGATGGCAAGTTTTTGGTTACCAAAATCTCCGAAAAAACCTTCGTTGGCAAAGACCTCCTTCATGTAGGCGTATTCGACAAAAACGACAAGCGCATGACCTACAACATGGTCTATCGCGATGGCCTCGCCGGAAATACCTACGTGAAGCGCTTCCAGATTGGGGGCGTTACGCGCGACCGCGAATACGACCTTACCAAAGGCGAACCTAAGTCGAAGGTGCTTTACTTTAC
>DAIQNQ010000081.1:0-13165 GCA_036788275.1 Thermonemataceae bacterium | reverse complement strand
GGCTTTTTGAAGGGTAGCGGGGCTGTGGTGGGCATATTGGCGGAGCAGGTCAATGATACGCTCTTCGCCAAACTGCTCGTCAGCTTCGTTGATGGTTTCGTTGAGGCCGTCGGTATAGCTAAAAAGCAAAAAAGCTTCAGGTGCTTGGATTTCAGCTTTTTCGATGAAGGGTAGGGGCGAAAAAATACCCAATACGGTAGTTCCTTTGTCGAGCCTCTGCACAGAACCTTCCGGCAAAAGCAAAAGTGGTGGGTTGTGGCCTGCATTGATGTAGGCAATGCGCCCTGCGGCTCTTTGATAGATGGCCACGAAAAAAGTAATAAAATGCTCTCCTTCGGTGGTGGCGTGGAGCAGGTAGTTGAGCTCCTCTACGATGGCCACCAAGTCTTTGGTTTGGCGCGCCAAAGTGCGCAGAGAGGCCTGAAAGTTCGACATCATCAGGGCAGCAGCCATTCCTTTGCCCGACACATCGGCGATACAAAAAAGAAATTCTTCTTCGGAGAGCTCAATAAAATCGTAGTAGTCACCGCCTACGGAGGAGTGCGGTTGGTAATAGGCTTCGGCTTGCAGGCGTGGCGTGTCGGGGAGCTGCTTCGGAAAGAGGCGCTGCTGTACTTGCCTCGCAATGGCCAGTTCTTTTTGAAGTAGCTCTTGCTGTACTTGCTTTTGTGCCAACTTTTTATTTTCGATGGCTACAATGATAATATTGGTGAGGGTCTGTACAAAGCTTGTGTCAATCTCTTCGTGCGGCATAGGGCTTGCCAATACCAATGCCAAAAGGTTTTGCTTGTGATGGATAGGAATGAGCAACTCGAAATCTCCGAATCCGGCTTCCTTTTGTGCTGTGCTTAGCGGACTGACCTCTTTGGACGAAGCAAAGAGCTGTACTTCCAAGGGTTGTTCGGCGATGTGGGGCGCCAGCCCAAAAAAGGCTTTGCAAGCCCATTGCCCTTCTTCTGCCACAAATAGCGCCAGCCTTTGGATATTGAGGTTGCCTCGCAGCGTAAAATGATAAATTTTGTACAATGCCTCTTGGGGGAGGTTGTTATTGATGGCCTGTGTAATTTCCAGCAGAGAGCTCAATGCCAGCTCTTTGCGTTTCATGTTTACCAGCGCATCTGTCATTATTTCATCAGAGTTTTAGGGTCGTAGGCATCGCGCAGGCCATTGCCGAGGAGGTTGAAGGCCAATACCATGGCACTGATAAAAATACTCGGCCACAAAATCATGTGGGAGCTGTCTTTAGAGCCTAATACCTCAAATCCTTCATTTACCATCATACCCCACGAAGGCATAGGAGGCTGCACGCCCAAACCTAAGAAGCTAAGACCCGCTTCTATCAGAATGGCCGAAGCAAAGTTGGCACTGATGGTTACGATAAGTGTACCGATGATGTTGGGAAAAATATGCCGTACAATAATCCCGTAGTTTTTCACACCCAAGGCGCGGGCGGCTTCTATGAACTGTTTTTCTTTGATTTCCTTGATTTGTCCTCGGATAAGGCGCGCAATCTCTACCCAGGTAGTAAGCCCTACGGCGATAAACACCACCGATATACCCCGATTGCCCAAGGCCAAACTAATGGCAATCACCAACATAATGCTGGGGATAGACCAAATCACGGTCATAAACCACATAATCACGCTGTCTATCCAGCCTCCAAAAAATCCAGCCAAAGCCCCCAGCGTAATCCCCAAGAAGAAGGAAATCACCACCGAAAGCAGTCCGATAGCCAAAGAGATGCGAAAGCCGAAAAGCAGGCGGCTGAGCATATCGCGCCCCATTTTGTCGGTACCGAGTATGTACGTGCGCGACTCGATGTTGGCAGATTCAAATTCTTTTACCAGCTCGGCACGGTTTGTTGTATGGATTTTTTCATTGACATCAAAATAGCTCACGCTTTCACCTTCCACCTTGAAATTACCTTCAGGGTCGGGCTCGTCCATGAGGTGGTGGTCGCCGATATATACTGGTTTTACCAAATTGACGAGGTGGTCGCTTTCTTCGCGCTCGCGCCCCAGCGATTTATAATACACTCGAAAGCCCTCGATGCGGTATTCGGTAATGGGTACAATCAGGTACAAGCTTTCTTGCCCAAAAAGCATACGTTCCCAAAAACTGAGCACTTCGATATCGGCATGCTTTCTTTTTTTGAGGAGCTTGGCGCGAAACATAGGCGGCTTTTTGGCAATCTGTACAGCTCCGTCATTGGCGTTGGGGGTATCGTCGGGCATTACCAAATAGCCCAACAAGGCCAACACGCAGGCAAGGAGTATCACTACCAATCCGGCCATCGCTGTAAAGTTCGAGAAGAGGCGTTTCTTTACGTAATAAAAAGGAGCTTTAGGTTTCTCCATTTCAGTCTTTTGCATACAATCATCTGCTATTGTGGGCGAGCAATCCTTCTTTGCTTGCAAGATAATGATAATTTTTATAATGCCGTGAAAAATCCTCGAAGCTCGTTACAATTTCATCGCTTTGAGGCAAGAAGCACTTCACCCAGCCTTTTTGTAGGAGACCTTCCAGCGCCTCTTGGAGCGCTTGCTCTTCGGCTTGTACTTTGCTTTGCAGCACTTCAAAGGCTGTAACGAAGTACATTTCATCAATCAAGTCGAACTCTAAGTCAGTCATAGGATTTTTTAAAATTTCGATTTTTCCATTGGTAGCTTTTCGCTCTTCCCAGAAGTGCAAAAATAAACACATAAAAGGGATAAAGTACAAAAACGAAGGGAATATATCTGGAGAATCTTCCTTTGCCCAAAAAGCGCAACATATTGCTCAGCAAGTAGAACTCTACACCCAGCTTGGCCAGCAGCGCCCCCACCAAGGCTGCTCCTTGGGCAGGCAACAGCAGTGCCAGCGGTAGGGCTGCCAAGGTAGCCATATTTACCAAAAAGATAAATACTGCTAAGAGGCGAATGCCCCAAGGGCGATAATGCTCCCATTTGCTCGACCAGCGCAGGCGCTGCCGATAGAAGCCTTGCCAAGTTTTTTGGGCGTAGGTGTGCAAGAGATTGTCGGGGCTTTTCAAGAAGAATACCCTCCCCGGAAAACGCTCTGCCATACGGTGCATCAGCAGCTCGTCATCGCCTGAGGCCACATGCAGCAGACCCTCATAGCCGCCTACCGCTTCAAAAGCTTCTTTGAGGTAGGCCATATTGGCACCATTGCACATGGTGGGTTGCCCCCAAACCATCGTAGCTGCCCCCGATACCACCAAGCTGGCAAACTCCACCGTTTGCATACGCTCAAAAAGGCTTTTTTCTCCCTCAAAAGTAACAGCTCCACTGATAAAGCAAGCTTGGCTTTCGGCCTGAAAAGCGGCCAGTGTGCCCAGCCAATCGGCAGAGGGAATGCGGCAGTCGCCATCGGTACAGGCAATCAGACTGCCTTGTAGGCGGGGCATCACATAGCTTACGGCTTCTTTTTTGGGGGAGCGCTGCCCCAAATGTGGCGGCAGGCGCAGGTAGTGTATCTGTGGATATTGAGCGGCATATTGCTGTACGATGTTAGGACTTTGGTCGTCAGAGCCGTCGTCGAGTACCCAAGCTTCCCAATGCGGGTGGCGCTGCCGGAGCAGGTCTTTGAGCAGTGCGGCGATGTGGGCTTCTTCATTACGGATAACGATAAGCACTGAAATCATCGTTTGGGGCTGTTTTTTCGTATCCAAGCGATAAGTGGGTAGGCGCTGCCAAGTGTAGGCTACTGCTACACAAAAGAATATATACAAGCCCAAAAGGCTTAAAAGCAAAGTAATGAGTGCAGACATATTTCATCAATATTGATTATTTCTCGCAAAGAAAGGGAAAAATAGCGGCTTGGTGTGAAAAATATCTCTCGCAAAGACGCAAAGAAAAATATCTTGGTTTGCAGAGGCGCAAAGAAAGTTTCATGTTTCCTCAATATTAAGCAGATAGCACCCCCAAAGGTAAAATTATCATTTTTTCATAAAGCAGGCTTTACGTTCAAATAAAAGGAGAACTGTACTTTTGGAAAACCAAAATACCTTGTCTGACCTTGAAGACACATCATAAAGCCATCGTGATTTCCGACGTGCATTTGGGCACTTCGGGTTCCAAAGCCAAGCAGCTCGTAAAGTTTCTCAAACAAAACTCCTGCGACACGCTCATCCTCAACGGAGATATTATTGACGGCTGGCAACTCAAGAAATACGGACACTGGAAACGCCGCCATACGCGCTTTTTCAAGATGATTTTGAAAATGATTGATAAACACAAAACCAAGGTGGTTTATCTGCGCGGCAATCACGACGACTTCCTCGACACTATTCTCCCTCTCACCATCGGCAATATGTCTATACAGCGCGAGTACGTTTATGAGAGTGCAGGCAAATCTTTTTATGTGGTACACGGCGATATTTTCGACTCTATTACCACCAAGCTCAAGTTTATCGCCAAGCTCGGCGATGTGGGCTACACCTTTTTGCTCTGGCTCAACAAGGTTTATAATCGCTATCGCGCCAAAAAAGGCTTGCCTTATTACTCACTCTCCCAAAGAATCAAGGCCAAAGTAAAGGGTGCTGTCTCGTATATTGATGATTTTGAGAAGGAATTGGCCAATATCGCTCGTATCGAAAAGTGCGATGGCATTATCTGTGGGCATATTCATCAACCTGCACTCAAAGAAATAGAAGGAATTATTTATATGAACTCCGGCGACTGGGTGGAGTCGCTCAGCGCTTTGGTAGAAGACCACGAAGGCAATTGGCGCTTGGTGTATTATGCCCAAGCCGAAGACGACAAATTCAGCTTCTTGGACGATGAAAACGATGAAGAAGATGATGAACTTGATGCCGAAGAAGAGTTTTATGTAGAAAGTGCCTTCAGAATTGTTCAATCAAAAATTTAACACTCAGTCCCCAAATACCCTCCGAATGGCCAGATTTTTATTTATTGTACAAGGAGAAGGCCGCGGCCACATGACCCAAGCCATCTCTTTGCAGGCACTCTTGCAAGAAGCCGGACACCAGCTCGTAGCCGTACTCGTAGGCCGCAGCCCCAACCGTGAGATTCCGGCTTTCTTTTATCAACATATCCAAGCACCTATCGAGAGTTTCGATAGCCCAAACTTCGTAACCGATGCCCAGAAAAAAGGCATCAAGATTCTGCCTACCATTACACACAATCTGCGCAATACCCGCAAATATTTGGGCAGCCTCCGCAAAATGCACCAGCTCATGCAGCAATACCAACCGGAGGTGATTATCAATTTTTATGATTTTTTGGGAGGCCTTTACCAGTGGAAATACAAGCCTGCCGCGCCGATGTTTTGTATAGGGCATCAATACTTTTTAGACCATCCCCGCTTTGAGTTTCCGAAAGGCTGGCTCGACCAGCGCCTGCTCAAAATCAACTCCAAAATTACTTCTTATCGTGCTTACAAAAAGCTGGCGCTTTCTTTTCAGAAATACTTAGATGACTTCGACAATACCGCCATCGTGCCGCCACTGTTGCGTGCCGAAGTGCTGGCGCAAGTACCCGAAAAACAGGATTTTTTGCTGGTATATGTAAACAACGACGGCTACGGCGAGGAAATCAAGAAATGGCATGCCCAACACCCTGAAGTGCGCTTGCACTGCTTCTGGGACAGAAAGGGCGCGCCCGAAGAGGAGCAGCTACACGAAAACCTCTGTTTCCATCAGATTGACGACAAAAAGTTTTTGGAAAAAATGCGTACCTGCCGCGGCTTTGTTACCACCGCCGGATTCGAGTCGGTATGTGAGGCCATGTACTTGGGCAAGCCTGTGATGATGGTACCCGTAGAGGGGCATTTTGAGCAACATTGCAATGCCTTAGACGGCAGCAAGGCCGGAGCAGGCATCATGAGCCATCATTTCAATCTCAGCCTTTTGCTCGATTATATCCCGCAGCATCAATCCGTACACAGCGCGATGAAAGATTGGGTCGCCCAAGCGCCGGCTATTTTCCTAAAAGAGCTGGAAAGCTGCCTGCCACAGCAAGCGGAAGTTTAGTTGCCTGCCGCCAAGGCGGTGGCGATTTCGGGGCGGGCTTGCTCCAAGAATTTTACTATTTTTTGCATTGAGAAATGCGTACCTCCTTTGTTCCAAGAGATACTGAGGAGGTTTTCTTCGTCTTCCAAGATGTTCAAAGATTTTATCCAGCACTTCTCGCAGTCTTTTTCCCAAGGGTAGCCCTCTTGCGCTAAGGATTCTATCAGGGCGGCGGCCTGTGCCCACTCTTCGGCATTGCTCTCAAAGGCTTGGTCTATGCGCACTTCCCCATCTTTTTTCAACATAAAAGAAAGACGCGCCGGGCGCTGCTCCAAGCTAATCCAATAGCTGTAATCTTGGGGGGCAGGGGCTTGGTACTGAAAAATAAGCTGCGTGGCTGCCTGCAAGTCCGCCGGAGCTTCTTCTTGGGGGGCGGTGCTGCAAGCCGAAAGGGTAGAGAGCAGCAGATATATACACATTATAGATACGCACATTGTAGATACGCACTGCAGTGCGTATCTACCTACATATTTTTTTTGAATATAAAGGGGGTGGGATGTTTTCATACACAAGGAAAAAAGCTTTGGACAAAGAAAGCAGGAAACATTTAAAAAAACGAAAGCCTTCTCAGATTTGTTGTATATTTGTAACATCAAAACCGTAAAAAAATATGCCCTTCATCGTAAAAAGAATCTTGCTCTTTTGTGTGGTATTTATGGCGAGCGTAGTGCTTTTTGAGGCGCAAGCCCAATGCGTTATGTGTAAAGCTTCGGTAGCATCGAGCGAAAAAATAGAAGCCTATACCAAAGGTATCAACAATGGAATTTTGTATATGGCAGCGTTTCCTTACCTTTTGATTGGCTTGATTGGCTACATCTGGTACAGAAATTACAAGAAATTCCAGAAAAATAAACTCCTGAACAAAAATGCCAGAAACCTCCACATTAAGGGCAGTAGCAGCGTGTAAATGCCCCCATTGCCACGAAGGTGCTATCTTTAAGCAGTCAGCCTTCAGCCTCAAATTTACCGACACCTACGAAAGATGTCCTGTGTGCGACATTCGCTATGAGCCGGAGCCGGGCTTTTTTTATGGTTCTATGTATATTGGCTACGCTTTTACGGTAGCTACACTCATTATTTCTACGATTGTACTTTTCAATATTTTCGATAATCCTCCGCTTTACGTATATTTTGCGGTGATTATTGGCATCAGTCTGCTCAATATCCCCTTTAATTTTCGCTATTCACGTGTTATTTATCTGTATCTTTTTTCGGAGATAAAATACGATTCCGACTGGCGCACAAAGCAAAAAGAACATAGCCCCTCTCAGCAATAAATGAAAATATTAGGAGTAATTCCCGCCCGATACGCCTCTTCGCGTTTTCCGGCCAAAGCCTTGTACCAGATTGCAGGCAAAAGTATGGTACAGCGTGTGTATGAGCAGGCTTGCCGCGCGCAAAGCCTCTACGACGTAGTAGTGGCCACCGACCACGAGCTGATTTATCAGCATATCGAAGCCATCGGGGGCAAGGTGGTGATGACCGCCGAGAGCCACCCCAGCGGCACCGACCGCTGCTACGAAGCCTTGCAGAAGATGGGGGGCGATTTCGACTTTGTGCTGAATATCCAAGGTGATGAGCCTTTTATACAGCCCGCCCAGATTGATACCTTGGCCGAAGTGCTACAAGACCCTGCCGTGGAAATAGCCACGCTGATGAAGAAAATCAGCGATGCAGCGGAGATTTTTGATGAAAACGAGGTCAAAATCACCTTCAATACCCGCCACGAAGCCTTGTACTTTAGCCGCAGCCCCATTCCTTTTATCCATAAATTTGGCACGCACGAGTGGCCTTTCCGCTTCGACTTTTACAAGCACGTAGGCCTCTATGCCTATCGCAGCGACGTGCTGGCGCAAATTACCGCTTTGTCGCCCTCGCCCTTAGAGCAAAGCGAGAGCTTGGAGCAGCTGCGCTGGCTGGAGCATGGCTTCAAGATTCGCTTGGCTATTACAGCCTTAGACAGCTTTTGTATTGATGTGCCCGCCGATATTGAGGGCGTGGACATCAGCCGCTTTCTAAAAGATTAATTTTTTTGGCTTTATTCAAAAATTTCTTACCTTAGTTTATACAATATAAAACAATCCTCATGAGAAAATTTTTTTCTGCCCTCTTGCTCCTTACGAGCCTTTATGTTTTCCAGTCTTGTGCCGAGTTGAGCAATGCCTTGGGCAGTATGGGCAATGTACCCCTTACCGATACTGATATTGCCAATGGCCTGAAAGAAGCCTTGAATGTAGGCATTAGCAATGGGGTAAATGAGTTGATTAAAACAGACGGTTATTTTGGTGATCAAGCCCTCAAAATATTGCTGCCCCCACAGGCACGCAATGCACAAGAAATCATTGAGAAAAATATCCCCGGTGGGCGCGAGCTGATTGGCGAGGCCGTACTCAAGATGAACCGCGCCGCGGAAGATGCTGCCAATGAGGCCAAGCCTATTTTTGTAGATGCGATTCGTGGTATGAGCATCACCGATGCCCGCAATATCTTGTTTGGTGATAAAAGTGCCGCTACCCAATACCTCCGCAGCAGTACCTTTCAGCAGTTGGTAAGTGCCTATACTCCCAAAATCAATGCCTCTCTCAATAAGGTAGGTGCTTCACAAGCTTGGACAGCCCTCATCAGCCCCTACAACAAGGTGGCCGGCACCATCGTAGGCAATGCCTTCGGGGCGCGTACTCCTATCAATGACAATTTGGGCGCTTATGTTACAGAGAAGGCTTTGGAAGGTGTATTTTTGAAAGTGGCCGGAGAAGAACTTAAAATCCGCGACAATATCTCCGCACGGGTGTCGCCACTTTTGCAGCGTGTATTTGGAGAGTTGGATAAAAGAAGATAAAATAGGCACGCCTCACAAACAAATTGTGGGGCGTATTTTTAGGCTTGTGTGGATCTTCACAAAATCTCTGTTCTATGCGCCATTGTATTGTATTGATATTGCTGCTTGGCGGGGTGCAGGCTTCGCTCAAAGCCCAAGATGCTCCCTATTTTTGGTTGGATACTGCCCAGATTGCCACACTCGAAAAACAACTCGAAAATCCTTCCAGCCCTCTCGAAAAGGCTTCGCTCCTGAATCGTTTGGCCAGAAAGTACAAGCTGCGTCAAGCCCAGAAACAGCTTTCTTTGGCAGAAGCAGCTCTTTTGATTGCCCAAAAGCTTCCCAATGTGGAGCAAGAATGCTTGGCCTTGCTGAATATCGGCGAGTTTTATGTAGATGATGGGCAATACGCAGAGGCCTCTAAGTATTTTTTGCAGGCACAACAAAAAGCACAAGCGCAGCAATTGCCTTTTTTGAAGGCTGTGAGCAACAATAAGCTGGGCGTAGTGGCCTATTTTATTGGCGATTACGACCAAGCCATCTTGTACCAGCAGTATGCCTTGGCTTATTATGAAGAGGAGAAAATGACGGCAGTACTGCTTACCGAAAAAGCCAATATCTTGAGCCTGATGGGTTATTTGTACCAGCAAAAGAGCAATTATGTACAAGCTTTCAACTACTACCAAAGTGCCTTGGAGATTCGAGAGCAGCTGCAAGATAAAAACGAATTGGCCAAATCGCTCAATGCTATTGGCGATTTTTACCTTCAGCAAAATAACCTTGTAGAGGCCAAAAAATATTTTAATCGCTCTTTGGATATTGCCAAAGACATCAACAATCCCAAAGCCTTGGCCATCTCGAAGCACAATCTTGCCTTGCTTTTGGCACGCCAAGGAGCTTTTGAGGAGGCAGAAAGCCTGCATTTTGAAGCCCTTCGTTTGAAGGAAAAGCTGGGTATCAAAAAGGAAATTGCTTTGTCTTTGCAGAGCATTGCCTTGCTGTATGCTTTGCGAAAAGAAAAAATAGAACAAAGCGAAGGGCTGCTCCGGCAAGCATACGAGATTCAGAAGCAGCTTCGCAACCGAATGGGCATGGTAGAAGTCCTCCATCACCTCAGCGAGGTGAAAATGCAGCAGCAGGAATATGCCGAAGCCTTGGCCTATCTGCAAGAAGCCCTGCCCTTAATAGAAGGCAGCAAACATGCCCTTTGGCGAAGCAAGGTTTATTATCAGCTTTTTCAAGTGTATTTGGCACTCGAAGACCTGCCCAACTTCGCGCGCTATTACAAACTCTATCAGCAAAACGAAAACAACAACCCTTTTTCCGAAATCAGCTCTGCCGAGGTGCTGTCTATGCAAAAAGGCTTTGAGTATCAGCAACAAGAAAAAGAAATTCAACTTTTGCGACAAGAGAAAGAGCTTTTGGAAAAAAACCTGCGCCTGCAAGAGCTGGAACTGGCCCAAAAGCGACAAGAACAATACCTGCAATGGCTCGGTATTTTGGCGCTGGCTTCGGGCTTGCTGCTGCTTTGGTGGGTGTATCGTAGCAGCAAGAAGCATTACCAACAAGAAAAAGCCTTGAATGAGCGCCTCCGTGCCTCCGAAGAGGAGCTGCGCCAAGCCAATGCCCTCAAAGACCGCTTCTTGTCGGTGGTCTCGCACGATTTGCGAAGCCCGCTGGTTAATTTTGCCTCTATTCTACAACTCCTGCGCGATGATGCTGACATCTTTAGCCCCGAAGAGTTTAAGGTGCTGAGTGCCGAAATCCACAAGTCGGTCAATCAGAATATTGTTTTATTGGAAAACCTGCTCAACTGGTCGAAAACTCAAAGCAAGGTGCTTCGCCCCCAATGGCAGCTCATCAGGGGCGAAAGCCTGATACAAGAAGTGCTGAGTATTTTGGGCTATGCAGCCAAAATGAAAAGAATACATATAGAATACGCCGTAGCCAGCGACCTGAGTATTACTTCCGATGCCAATATGCTCAAAAGCATCTTGCTCAATCTGCTCCAAAATGCCATTAAGTTTACACCTGAATATGGAAAGATAGAGATTGAAATGTACTATGTGGCGCAAGAAGAAAACTATTACTTGCGTATCAGCGATACGGGTCGAGGACTGTCTTCTGAAAAACTTCAAAACTTACTCAAGCCGGAAAGTCCCTACCTGACCGTTTCGGAGAAAGGAACCAAGCGAGAAAGCGGCACAGGCTTGGGCTTTGCTATTGTGAAGGATTTTGTTCGCCTTTTAGATGGGGACATTCAGGCTGAAAGCCAAAAAGAGGAGGGGACAAGCTTTTTGATACGCCTGCCCTTGGTGTCTATCATATCAAAATAACCTGCTTTCTATTTACCAATACATAGAAGCGCAACGTGAGCAATACTGCCGATACCAAAAGCCCCAAAGAAAGTCCTACCCAGGCCCCTTGCACACCCCATTGCAGCAAGTCGCTCAGGATATAGCTCATCGGCAGGCCTACTACCCAATAGGCAATAATGGTGATAATAGTGGGGATATTCACATCGGATACTCCGCGCAGAATCCCGATACTTACGGCCTGTATCCCATCGGCGAGCTGATAAAATACAAAGATAAAAAGCAGCGGTACGGCAATATTCAGAATCTCCGGCTCATTGTTGTAGAGGCTGATAACCTGCTTGCCGAAAAGCAATAAAGCCGCAGAACTGAAAGACATCAGCAATACCACCAGTGCCAAGCTGATAGTACCCGCTCGCAGCACTTGCTGTCGGCTGCTCAGCCCTACGGCATTGCCTACCGTGATGGCTCCCGCAAAGGAAATACCGGCGGCAATCATATAAGTAAAGGTGGCAATACTGAAAATTACATTGTGGGCAGCCAACTCCTTTACGCCCAGCCAACCTACCACCACTGCTGCTCCCGAAAAAGCCCCCAGCTCAAAGAAGTACTGCAAGCCACTTGGCAAGCCCAATTTGAGGATAGATTTTGTGTAGGTGCTTGTGGGGTGGTTTTCGAGGATATTGGGCAAGAAAGCCTGAAAAAACTTGGCCTCCAGCACATACACAATCATCAGACAAGCCATAATGACGCGCGCTACGAGCGTAGCCAAGCCGGAACCGTACAAGCCCATTGGCGAAAAGCCCCAGTTGCCATAAATCAAAATCCAGTTCAAAAACACATTGATAACCAAGCCTATCAGCGTAATCACCATGGCAGGCCTCGTTACGCCCAAGCCATCGCTAAAGTGTTTTACACTGAAAAAAAACATCATCGGTACGATGGAGGTAGCAATTACTTTCAGATAGCTTTTGGCCAATATCTCTACTTCCGGCGATTGGCGCAACACCTCGAAATAGGCACTGATGATGAACAGCACCACCATCAGCACCAAGCCCAAGGAGAAAGAAAGCTTCATGCCGGCATACAAAAAAAGGCCACATTTGTGCTCTTTGCCTTGCCCACGGGCTTTGGCTACCAAGGGTGCAATGGCCGCAAATACACCAATGCCGATGCTGGCTATCAAGAAAAAGATAGGATTGGCAATGCCCGCCGCCGCCAAGGGCGCTGCCCCCAAGTCGCCCACCATCATATTGTCGGTAATACTCATCAATACACTGCCCACCTGCGCAATGATAATGGGCAAGCTCAAGCGGAGCATTTTGTGTAGCTCCAAGCGGTATGTGCGTAGGTCAATTTTCACTGATAAAATTAGTATTTAAAGGCTTTTTTACGGATATTAGCGTTGTTTTTTGAAGAAGACAAGCGCTTTTCCTCAAATATCGTAAGAAATTTAACTAACCCAAATGTATTATGCAAGATTATACGGATATTACGCTCGATGCCGTGGTCGAAATCCCCAAAGGCAGTCGCAATAAGTACGAATACGACTATGAAAAAAAGATGATTCGCTACGACCGCATGCTCTTCTCTTCGGTGCATTATCCGAGCGACTATGGCTTTTTTCCTGAAACTTTGGCGCGTGATGGCGATGCCCTCGATGCCTTGGTGCTTGTTACAGAGCCTACTTTTCCGGGTTGTTTGATAGAGGTGCGCCCCATCGGCTTGTTCAAGATGTATGATGAAAAAGGGCCTGACGAAAAAATCCTCTGTGTGCCCGTAAAAGACCCTATCTGGAACCATATCTTCGACCTTGACCAAGTAGCGCCTCACTTAAAACTGGAAATCGAACATTTTTTTAAAGTATATAAAGACCTCGAAAAGAAAAAAGTAGGGATAGAAGGCTGGGACGACCGCAATGCGGCCATGGCTGCCATCAAAGACTCGCAGCAGCTCTACATCGAGAGCAAGTGGAAGAGTACCACGCTCAAGAAGTAGATA
>DAIQNQ010000080.1:2073-13194 GCA_036788275.1 Thermonemataceae bacterium | reverse complement strand
CCACATTGCGAACACTCTCTTATTATTTTATATGTCTTCATGTCTGGTATTATCACGATATGCTACATAAATCCCAAATCTCTTCCCCCTCACTCTCCCTAAAGCTACACTTTTCAGTCTAAAATCACAAGAAAATCAGTCATTTTCCCAGCCCCCCACTTCCATCGCATCAATCTACTTCTCGGCTTTCTTTGAGCAAGTCAAGAAAATATGGAACGCTTTTTTGGAGGCGACTGCCGTACCAAGAAAATAGCTCGCCGTCCACCAGCCGTATGCGTGCTTGCGGACAGTAGGCTTGCAGCTCGGCAATATGCTTTTGGCCGAAGGGATAAGGCTCCGAAGAGAGGAAAATCTCGTCGGGAGCAGCCTCTTGCAGCATCGCCTCGGTGATTGCCGGATAGCGCTCTTGCGCCGCAAACACATTCTCATACGCGCATCGCTCCAAAAGATGATGGATAAAAGTAGCCCCTCCGGCGGCCATATAAGGCTTGCGCCAAATCAGATAAGCCACGCGCAGCGGCTTGGCAGGTGCTTGGTTGGCGGTATAGGCTTCGAGCATGCCAAAGCTTTTTTGGATATGATTGGCAATTTTTTGGGCTTGGGCCAAGGTATCGGTCAGCGCTCCGATGGCCTCTATCATCGCAAGGGCTTGGGGCAAGTCTTGGATGTCGCTCATCCATACAGGGTACTGCTGCCGCAGGGCTTCGATACCTTCTTGGTAGTTTTCTTCTTTGTTGCCAATAATCAGGTCGGGTTGCAGGGCGGCGATTTGCTCCATCTTAAACTGCTTCGTACCGCCTATCTTGGCCACAGCATCCACCCGCTCTTTGGGGTGAATACAGAATTTGGTAATGCCCACAATGCGCTCGGCCAAGCCCAAATCAAACAAAAGCTCTGTTTGCGAAGGTACTAAAGAGATGATTCTTTGGGGAGGAGCAGGCAAAGTGCCCTGAAATCCCATCTGGTCAGTGTAGTGTATCATGGCAAGGCAAGTACTTGAATTAAATCACAAAACCTGACAGGTTTCTATAAATTCAATTCTATATAAATTATTGATGATTTGGTTTTAAAAAAGCAAAACCTGTCAGGCTTTACCATCTCAATTAAATTTTCACATTTTAAAAAGCTTTCAGCCTTTGGCGCAGGTAGCTGCTCAGGGCGCTGTCTAAAGGCTGCGAAGTATCTAAGAGGGCGTAATGTGCTTGGGCTTTTTGGGCTTTTTGGCGACATTCTTCCAAAAAGGCTTCCATTTTTTTGAGATAAGCTGCCTTTTGGCTTGCCGAAGCACGTACTTGCAGGCCTGTTTCGTAGTCTTGCAGCAGGGCATCGCTCGGAAAAGTGCCTTGCAGCTCGTCGGAGGCCATCAGATGAAAGCAAAGAATTTCATTTTTGCGTGTTTTGAGCGACTTTACCGTTTCCCAAAGTTCGTCGTTATGAGCATAAAAATCACTCACCACCACAATCATCGCCGGATGCGCCAACAAGCGCCGTTGCGCCGCCGGAAAAGCAAATTTCCCTACCGCCGCCACCTGCTCCAACTCCCACAACAAATGCTGCCATTGCTGCCCGCCCTGCCGCATCGGCAAAGCCCGCACCCCTTCCTCGTTGAGTGCCAACAAGCCCAAGGCATCGCCCTGATGGCGGGCAATGTAGCCGATGCTGGCCAACAAATAGCGAGCATAATCGAGCTTAGAGAGGGCATCTTGCACTTGGTGCTGCATAGAGGCGGAGGTGTCTAAGAGCAGCCACAGCTTCATCTGGGTATCGCTTTCCGACTCTTTGATAAAATACTTGCCGGAGCGCGCCAGCAGCTTCCAATCCAGCTGCCGCAGGTCGTCGCCGGGCTGGTAGCTTTTGTATTGGCTAAACTCGATGCCACTGCCCTGCCGAGGGCTTTGGTGCAGGCCTTGCAAGAAGCCTTCGGCCACCATACGCGCCACCAAAGGCAGCTGCTTGATGGCAGCCAATACCTGTGGGTCTATAAAACGGCTCTGCTGCATAGGCTTTGGGAAAGTGATTTGTAACAAAGAAAGATGGTTTCATAGAAAATATTTTAACCACCCCAGCCCCTCCTTTTGAACTAATCTTGTAGGTTTTTTTGAAAATTGCTTAATACTTTGATTATCAATAAATAAAACTAATTCCAAAGGTAGATACGCACTGTAGTGCGTATCTACAAGACATATTATTAATCGAGATTTTTTAGAAATCTGTGTAAAATCATGTAAAAATTCTTGTCAAATTTTATATCTTATTTTGGGGCAAGGCGGGCTTGCACCAAGGCCTTGAACTGCTCGCCGCGGTCTTCGTAGTTGCGGAAGAGGTCGAAGCTGGCGCAGGCGGGCGAAAGCAAGACCACCTCTCCGGCTTCGGCCTGCCTGAAGGCCTCATCCACGGCTTCGGCTATTTGTTCTGTATGAAAAACAGGCAAGCTTTTAAAATGTTCTTTGAGCTTCTGATTGTCTTTGCCCAAGCTAATTAGGGATTTCACGCGGCCTTCTATCAGGGTATCTAAAGCGCTGTAATCATTGCCTTTGTCGGTGCCTCCGGCGAGCCATACGATATAAGGTTTTTCGCGCTTCGGAAAGCTCTCTAAGGCAAAATACACCGAGTCCACATTGGTAGCCTTGGAGTCGTTTACAAATTGTACACCTTGGGACGAGGTGGCGAAGTTTTCCAAGCGATGCGGCACACCTCGGAAAGTAGCCAATGCCTTGGCCACTTGGCCTTGCTCCAGCCCCAAAAGCTGCCCTACCAGCACAGCACAAAGGCTATTGAAAAGGTTGTGGCGGCCTTTCAGTGCCAGTTGGCTTTCAGGAATTTGCCAAAGCGCGCGCTCGTTCTGGAAAGGTATTTTGGTGCAAAGTTGGCCTTGAGCAGCAAAAGAAAGGTTCATCAACTTTCTCTGTGTTTCGTCGGCATCGAGCAGTACGGGCAATTGCACCGAGCGCGGCGGAAAATGCTTGAGGCGCTGCCTGATAGCTTCATTATCAGCATTGTAAATAAAGAAGTCTTGCTCGCGCTGTGCCTGCACCAAACGCCACTTGGCATCGGCATAGAGGTCGAAATTGTATTGGTAGCGGTCGAGATGGTCGGGCGTAATATTGAGCAAAATGGCAATATCCGGCCTAAACTGCTCGCAATTATCCAACTGAAAGCTGCTTACTTCCAGCACCCAATAATCATAATGGCTGTTGATTACTTGCTTGGCAAAGCTTTCTCCAATATTGCCTCCCACGCCCACCTGCAAGCCTGCTTCTTTGAGCAGATGATACACCAAAGAGGTAGTGGTGGTTTTGCCATTACTACCTGTAATAGCAATGATTTTGGCCGAGGTATAGCGCGCAGCAAACTCTATCTCCGAAATAATGGGAATGCCCGCCGCGAGAATTTTCTGCACAATAGGCGCTTGCATCGGGATACCCGGGCTTTTAATCACCTCGGCAGCAGCCAAAATTTCGGCCTCGCTGTGTTGTCCTTCTTCAAAAGGAATATTTTTTTCTTGTAGCTGTGCCTTGTAGTTGGGGGCGATGGGGCTTTTGTCCGACACCCACAGCTCAAAACCCTGATGCTGTGCCAAGAGGGCAGCGCCCACGCCGCTCTCTCCTGCGCCCAATACAGCGATACGTTGCTTCATGCCTTATCTCAATTTGAGTGTTACCAAACAAAAAATGGCCAAGAGAATCCCGATAATCCAGAAACGGGTAACAATTTTGGATTCGTGGTAGCCTTTTTTCTGATAATGATGGTGCAGCGGTGCCATCTTAAAAAGGCGGTGCTGTTGGGCATATTCCAAGCCGTGCTTGCGTTTTTGGTATTTGAAATAGGCTACCTGCAAAATCACCGAAAGATTTTCTATCACAAAAATCCCACACAATACCGGCAGCATCAGCTCCTTGCGCACACACAAGCCCAATACCGCAATCACCCCGCCCAAGGCCAAGCTTCCTGTATCGCCCATAAAGACCTGCGCCGGATAGGAATTGTACCACAAAAAGCCCACGCAAGCCCCTGTAAAGGCCGTGGCGAAAATCACCACCTCGCCAAGGTTGGGAATGTAAATAATATTGAGGTACTGCGAAAAAATGGTATTTCCTGAAAGATAGGCAAATATAGCCAAGGTAAGCCCGATAATAGCCGAAGTACCCGCCGCCAGCCCGTCTATACCATCGGTAATATTGGCACCATTGGAGACGGCAGTTACGATAAAAGTTACCATCAAAATATAGGCAAAAGGCGTAAACCAAGAGATATTGAAGAGGTTGAGGTCGTCGTAGTCGAACTGGTTATTTTTGAAAAAGGGTAGGTTGGTTTTAGTGGTTTTATAAGTGAAATTGTAATAGGCTTTTTCATTTTCCTTCTGCACCAACTCTTTTTTGAGCACCTGTTCCTCTTGCTCAATTTGCTGTATTTTGAGCACATTGTCGGCACTTATTTTTTCTTGTACTACTACACTTTCATTAAAATAGAGCGTAATGCCCACCACTGCGCCGATGGCAATTTGACCAATGATTTTAAATTTTCCTGACAAACCTTTTTTAGAAACCGTCTTTTTGAGGTAATCGTCGAGAAAGCCGATAAAGCCCAAGCCCAAAATGGTAATAAGCAGAAGCAAAACATAAATATTGTCTAATTTGGCAAAAAGCAGCGTGGGCACTACCACCGAACAGATAATAATGATACCCCCCATCGTAGGCGTGCCTTTTTTCTCCATCTGTCCGTCCAAACCCAGATTGCGGATGTCCTCTCCTATTTGTTTTTTGCGCAAATAGGCAATAATGCGCTTGCCAAAGATAGTCCCTATCAGCAAGGAGCAGAGCGTGGCCATCCCCGCCCGAAAGGAAATGTACTTGAATACGCCAGCCCCCAGAAGGTCGAACTGCTGGTCGAGATAATCAAATAAATAGTAGAGCATAAGGCATAGACGTATATTATGAGGGTTTGATAAGGCTTTGATAGAGGTACTGTGTCAGCATTTTTTTGTCATCAAAAGGGTATTTCACTCCTTTGATTTCTTGGTAGTCTTCGTGTCCCTTGCCCGCCACAAGGACAATATCAGTGCTTTGTGCCATTTGGCAAGCCTGTTGGATGGCCTCCTCGCGCAGGGGCAGCACTTGTACTTTCTTTTTGTCAATGGGGCTAAGGCCTGCCAGCATATCTTCGATAATGGCCATAGGCTCTTCGTGGCGCGGATTGTCGGAGGTGAGCAATACCACGTGGCTCAGGCGACAGGCAATTTTGGCCATCAGCGGCCTTTTGCTGCTGTCGCGATTGCCCCCGCAGCCCACCACGGTAATAATGCGCTGATTGTCTTCGCGGAGACCTTGTATAGTATTGAGTACATTTTCGAGGGCATCGGGCGTGTGGGCATAGTCCACAATGCCCACTGTGCCTTGGGGCGAAAGCACCTGCTCAAAGCGGCCTTTGGCGGCAGAAAGCTCAGAGAGCACTTGCAGCACTGCTTCCTCCTCCTCGCCGAGCAGGGTAGCCACGCCAAAAGCGCCCAGCAAGTTGTAGGCATTGAAGCTGCCAATCAGCCTACACCAAGCCTGCCGTCCATTAAACTCCATCAGCAGGCCTTGGAGGGTATTGTCCAATACCTTCCCCTTGAAATGTGCCATTTGGCGCAAGGCGAAGTGATAGACCTTGGCGGCGGTATTTTGCACCATTACACTGCCGCGCTTGTCGTCTATATTTACCAAGGCAAAGGCGCTTGCGGGCAGCTCATCGAAGAGTTGCTTTTTGGCCTTGATGTAATTGTCGAAGGTTTTATGAAAATCGAGATGGTCGTGCGAAATATTCGTAAACACCGCTCCGGCAAGGTGCAGCCCGGCAATGCGGCGCATCACGATGGCATGCGAGCTGGCCTCCATAAAGCAGTGGGTGCATTTTTTTTCTACCATTTGTGCCAACAAGGCATTGAGCTGCAAGGCATCGGGCGTGGTATGGGTGGCGGGTATTACTTCTTCATTGATTTGGTTTTGCACCGTAGAGAGCAGGCCTACATTGTAGCCCAAGCGCCTGAAAAGCTGAAAAAGCAGGGTTACATTGGTGGTTTTGCCATTGGTGCCTGTTACGGCTACCAGCTGGAGTTTGCGCGAGGGATGCTCATAGAAGTTGGCGGCGAGCTGCCCCAAGGCCTCGGCACTGTCGGCTACTTGTATATAGGTAATATGCGGCTGCAAGGAGGCGGGTAATTGCTCGCAAACAATGGCATTAGCTCCCTGCACCTCGGCCTGTGCGATATAGGCGTGGCCATCGCTCTGTGTGCCGCGTATAGCTACAAAAAGCGCATCTTTGGCTACCGAGCGCGAGTCAAATTGTAATGCAACAATCTGCTGCTCGGTGCTGCCAATGACTTGCAAGGGCTTGATATTTTCCAGCAAAGCCTTGAGAACTTTCATACGCTCATTCGATGGGGTTTTATGCTGCGCAAAGATAGAGAAAGCCTGCAAAAATAGAAGTTTTCGGAGGCTTTTTTATATGAGAGACAGAGGCTTTTGCTGTATTTTATAAAGATACTTTTGTCCGAAACTGTATTTTATGTCAATTGATACTTTTGAAAAGTCAAAATTACTCCTGCGCGTTTCCTTCACCTGCTCGGAGGCAACGTTCACCCCAAAAAAATCGCCACTTACTATAATTCTAAAAAATCTTGTTTTTGCAATATTTAAGTTTGAAAAACAAAGGGGTCGCAAAATATCCCCTTGCATGGTGGGAACGTTGCATGCAACGTCCGTACAATTTTATCAGCATGCAAGGCCCCACTATTTTATCATTTTCAAATTTCTGTGATTCTATGGCTTCTTCCAATTTCATACTGGCTACTTGGCTGCTACTGCTGCTCTATATGGGAGGAGTGCTTTGGCTGGTGGTACGCGGCGCACGCAAAGTAAAAAGTATGAGCGATTATGCCGTAGGCAGTGTGCAATTTTCTCCTATGGCCGTAGGACTGTCTTTGGCCGCTTCTATTACCAGTGCCGCTACATTTATCATCAATCCGGGCTTTGTGGCTTTGTATGGACTGAGTGCCGTGCTGGCGATGGGCGTGGTATTACCCATTTTTGCACTTATTTCCTTGTATATCCTTACCAAAGGTTTTCGCAAGCACGGAGCCGCCGTAAAAGCCCTCACGATGGCGCAATGGGTGGGCAAGCGCTACGACAGCCCGCTCTATGCTCTCTTTTTTGCCTTTTTGTCTTTGCTTTTGCTCACTTTCATTGTGCTGATTTGCGTGGGGCTTACGAGTATCCTTGCCCAATCGCTCAATGCTGAGCCTTTGTATGTACTCATCGGTATTGTGGTATTTGTATTTGGCTATATGATGTTTGGCGGAGCTAACTCTATGGTTTATACCAATCTGATTCAGGCCTTGCTCATGCTGGTGGTAGCTTGTGTGCTTTTGGGCTCAGGCTACAAGCATTTTTCGGAAGGTATCACAGCTTTTTTGGACAAACTCCACAGTATAGACCCCGCCTTGGTGGCGGCTACCAATCCCGAAAGCTTTTTGTTCCGAGATTTCTTTGAAGTCATCCTCTGCAATGCCGTGGTGGGAGTGGCCATTTTGTGTCAGCCGCATATCATTACCAAATCTTTGATGCTCAAAAGCGACCGCGATGTAAATGTATATCTCCGCACAGGTATCTTGGCCGAAATTCTCTTTTTTATGGTGATTTTGGTAGGATTGTATGCTCGCTTGGAGTTCCCCAATTTAGAGGCAGATGGCCAAGCCCTCAAGATGGACAGCATTGTGTCGGCTTATGTGGTGCGGGTCTTTCCGGTGGGCTTGGGCTTGGTGGTGGTATTAGGCTTGATTTCGGCGGGCTTGTCCACGCTGGAGGGGCTGATACAGTCGGTCTCCACCACCATTACGAGCGATATTCTGAAAAGCTTTTTGGGAGAGCGCTTTTTTGAGAATGAGCGTCGCGCCATTTGGCTCAACCGCTTGGTGATTGCGGTATTGGGGCTCTTGGCCATTGTGCTTTCTTATGAACAAATCCAATCACCCAATTTGAGTGTAGGTATCTTCGCCCAAAACGGGGTCTATGCCTATTTCTCGGCGGCCTTTGTGCCAGTACTTTTTGGAACTTTTCTGCGCGACACACCGCTTATAGCGCCCGCAGCAGCTACTATTACTGCTGTGGTGGTGCATTTTGGGGTCTATTACGGGGAGCTTACTTGGTATATGCAAAGCAGCGTGAAAAATCCCGCCGTAGCGGCTACCTTCGCCATTCTGAGTTCTTTGTTGGTGGGCGGTATTTGCTATTTGATTTTCAGAAATAAAAACAAAGGCCTGCTCTCTGCCGATGGCACGGCAGCTTCTAACCTTGCATCTTCTTAAAACTGTATCAATATTCCATTTAAAATCACAATTTACATGAAAGCAATTCTAACCAAATTCAGTGTATTGATGCTCTTCTGGCTTGCAGGCTTGGGAGCCTATGCACAAGTCAATGTATCGGGGAAGGTCTTGGAAAAAGACGGCAACCAAGCCCTGCCCGGCGCTACGGTATTCGTGAAAGGTACTTCTACGGGTACAGCTACTACGGATGATGGCTCTTTCTCGCTGCAAGTGGAGAAAAGCTTTCCTTTTACTTTGGTGATATCAAGCGTAGGCTTTGCCAATCGTGAAATCATCATCAATGATGAAAGTATGGCACAAAATGTAGAAGTGGTATTGGGGCAAACCAATCCCTTGCTCAGCGAGGTGGTAGTATCGGCCACACGCCGCGACGAGAAGATTACCGAATCTCCGGCCACTATCAACATCATCACGGCCAAAGACATCGAAAACCTGCCTTCTTTCAATCCGGGAGAACTGCTTTCACGCCAAAAAGGGGTGGATTTTGTGCGCTCCGGCGTATTGGGTACGGGTATCAACGTGCGCGGTTTCAACAGTACTTTCAACCCAAAAAACCTCCAGCTCAATGATGGGCGCTTCTCTTCGCTGGTTGCCACGGGCTTGCCGATGGGTGCGCTTACGCCTGTAATCAAGGAAGATATTGAGCGTATCGAGATTGTACTCGGCCCCTCTTCGGCACTCTACGGCCCCAATGCAGGCAATGGCATCGTCAATACCATCACCAAAGACCCTCGCACTTCTGAAGGAACTACCTTTGCCTTGGGTGCAGGCGACTATGAAGTATTTTCGGCACGTTTGCGCCACGCACAAGTGCTCAATGAGAAATTTGCCCTGAAAATCAATGCAGAATATACCACCGGCTTGGAGTTTGGCTATACCGACTCGGTATATGTAGTGGGCAATCCGCTTACCTTCAATCCGAACTTCAACCCTGCACAACCCGTAGGCGCAAACAACAACCCTACCCGTGGGGTGGCGGAGTTGGACTTAGACCGCCGCTTCAAGGCCATCAAAGGGGATGTGTCTCTGTATTACAGCCCCACCAAAAACTCCGACATCATCGTGAGCTACTTGGGTAGCCAAAGCAGCAATTTGGGCGTAACCAACCAAGGCCGCAACCAAATTAAAGATTGGCAAATTCACCAGTTGCACGCCCGCTATGTATCGCCTCGCGTATTTGCGCAAGTGTATCACACGTGGAGCCGTACCGATTCGACTTACAATATCAACCAGCGTACTACCAATTATTACAACAGTCTGAACGCTGCCTTGCTCACAGAAGGAACTATTACGGCAGCTGCCGAGACGAATGCCCGTCGCAACTCTTATAACAATGCTGTGTTCAATGACCACTCCGCTCGCTGGAATGCCGAAATCCAATACAACAACATCTTCAGCGGCTATGAGGTAGTTACGGGAGCGCAGCTGCAAAGAGATATGGCCAATAGCCAAGGTACTTATCTCTTGGATGCCGATGGCGAAATCGTCATCAACCAGATAGGCGTATATGCACAAGTGGCCAAATCCTTGGGCGTGGCAGGCCTGAAAGCCGTGGTATCGGCTCGCGGCGACAACCACGACATCTATGGCTTCAACTTCGTGCCCAAAGCTGCGCTCTTGCGCATTGGTGAAAATGGCACTTGGCGCATCACCTACGGGGTGGGCATTGCTGCCCCTACGATTTTGAACCTTGAGGGAAATCTATTCGGAGGCTTGATTCTCGGCAATAAAGATGGCTTTACCCGCTCCGATGGCTCTACCGTAGCGCCACTCCAAGTAGAGCGCACCCAGACCATCGAGCTGGGCTACAAAGGGGTGCTTGTTCCGAACAAGCTCGTCATAGATGCCAATGCTTATTACAACATCTCCAAAAACTTTATCAGCCCTATCACCGCGCTCTTCAACTTGGCGGCAGCACCTCCGGTAGTGGTAACGCAGCGTGGCGACCGCCCTATCACCGATTTCAACCCCAATGGCATTCTTTTTAGCTATGTAAACTTTGGGCGTGTGAATACTTGGGGCGCTGATATTGGTTTGAATTATTACCTGAACGATGCCATCAACATCGCCTTCAACTACTCTTATTTCGACTACGACCTCCGCGAAGATGACCCCGAAAATGATTTCAACAGAAACGGTACGGTAGATGAAACTGACCTGCTTATCAATACCCCTCGCAACAAAGCCAATTTGGCTGTGAATTTCAATACCAAAAAGTGGTTTGGAAGCGTGTTGGGCAGATGGGTAGAGGAATACAACTTCTATTCGGGTATCAACATTGCTGCTCGTACCAATTTTGAACTCAACTGGGACGGCTACGCACCTGTAAGCAATACGCCACACCGCCGCTCTTACAACTATGGCCCGCTCGGCGGCTTCGTAAACGTAGATGCCAGCCTCGGCTACCGTGTCAATCCGAACCTGAGCGTATCGGCGCAGGTAAGCAATATCTTCAATGCCCGTGTGAGAGAGTTTGTGGCATCGCCTTTTATAGACCGCCTCTTTGGGGTAGAAGTACGCATGCATATTCCCGCAGGCAAAAAACAATAATTGTCAATGAGTTGATTCTTCAAAAAACTTGTGATAACTTCATCACAAGTTTTTTCTTTGTTGGCTTGTTGTAAATATTTGGAAATGAAAAAATGTATGATTTTATCCCAACTTTCAAGAAATCTTTATCAATGCAAATTTTGTAGATACGCACTTTGTAGATACGCACTGCAGTGCGTATCTACTTCAATTTGTATAAAGAAAAAGGT
>DAIQNQ010000080.1:0-1973 GCA_036788275.1 Thermonemataceae bacterium | reverse complement strand
TTTGTAGATACGCACTGCAGTGCGTATCTACTTCAATTTGTATAAAGAAAAAGGTAAAATCATTAAAAATCAAGGAAATCAATCAGGGTAATCCTAAAATCAATTTAATCTTGGTATAAAACTACATAATTCTTTAGTATATGACACTCAAAAGCCATTTTCTCCAAACGCCCGACCTGCGGCTGCACTATCTGGACACCGAAGAGGCCAAAAAGCCCTTGGTACTGATGCACGGCCTTACGGCCAATGCCCACGCCTTCGACGGACTGCTGCAAGCGGGCTTGCACAAGCATTACCGCATTATCTCCATAGACCTGCGCGGCAGAGGCCTGAGCGACAAGCCGGAGCAGGCTTACAGCCTTGCCGCACACGCCCAAGACGTACTGCACCTGCTCGACCATTTGGGGCTGAAGCAGGTGATTTTGGGAGGACACTCTTTTGGGGCGCTTCTGAGCCTGCACATGGCAGCGCATTTTCCAGAGCGGATATCGCGCTTGCTGCTTTTAGATGCGGCCATGCGCATGCACCCCGATACCAAAACGCTTCTACAACCTGCCATGAGCCGCCTCGACCGTCAGTTTCCTTCTTGGGAACAATATTTGGCGCAAATCAAGGCTGCCCCCTATCTCGATGGCTTCTGGGACGAGGCCATGCAGAGCTATTACCAAGCCGATGTGGAGCATTTGCCCGATGGCACGGTACGCCCTTATCCGCGCTTGGCAGACATGGCCGAAGCGGTGAACAATGTGCTTTCGGAGCCTTGGGGCGAGTATATCGGCCAAATCCCCCATCCTGCCTTGCTTGTGAATGCCGTGGGGCCTTATGGCTTGGCGGGCAGCCCGGCGCTCTTGCCCGAAGAGCTGGCCAGAGAAACGGTGGCTCTGATGCAAAATTGCCGCTATGCGCAGGTATGGGGCAATCATCAAACTATGCTCTACGGACAGGGGGCTGCTGAGATAGTGGCTGCCATAGAAGCTTTTTTGGCCGAAGAGGCTGTTTCCTAACCTTTAAAATCACTTCACATGAAAAAGATACTTCTTTCTTGGCTCTTGCTCCTCGCTGCTACTCTTGCATCGGCGCAGGGCTTCCGCTTTGAGCAGCTCGACTACGGGCGCAAAACGCAAAGCCTCCGCCTCAACGACAGTGTGCAAATCGCTTATCAGGAGGCCGGAAAAGGCCGCCAAACCTTGCTTCTGATACACGGCTTGGGCAGCTACTTGCCTGCTTGGCAGGAAAATTTGGCCGCCCTGAGCAAAAAATACCACTGCATCGCCCTCGACTTGCCGGGCTATGGCAAATCCTCGAAGCATCGCTTTGTTTCCTTGGATTTTTATGCGGACATGCTCAAGGCTTTTATCGAAAAGAAAGGGCTGCGGCGCGTGGTGCTGGTGGGGCACTCGATGGGTGGACAAATCGCTCTTACTTTTGCTTTGAAATATCCTGCTTTGGCCGAAAAGCTGGTTTTGGTGGCTCCGGCAGGCATCGAAACTTTCAGCGAGCAGGAAGCCCAAATGCTGAAGCAGTTTACCACGGCGGCGGCCATTGCAGCCACGCCCGATGCGCTGATTGAGCAAAATTTGCAGAAAAACTTTGTGAATTTTCCTCAAAAAGCGGCCTTTATGGCTACCGACCGCATCAAGATGAAGGAAGCGCCCGATTTCGGCTTGTACTGCGCGGCGGTGTCGGCCTCGGTAAGGGCCATGCTCCAAGAACCCGTGGCGCAGCATCTGGAGAAAATTCAAAAGCCTGTGCTGATTATCTTTGGGGAAGAAGATGGCCTTATTCCCAACAAAATACTGCATCCACAACTCAGCACGGCGCAAATTGCCGAGGAGGCACAAAAGAAAATAGCAGGCAGCCAAGTGGTGCTTATCCCCTCGGCGGGGCACTTTGTGCAATTTGAGCAGGCCGAAAAGGTGAATCAGGCCATATTAGATTGGCTGAATGCGGGAAAGTAAATCAAAAGAAAAGCC
>DAIQNQ010000079.1:11438-13252 GCA_036788275.1 Thermonemataceae bacterium | reverse complement strand
CCCCTTCCATCTATACAATAATCCCCATTTGCCGCATCAGCAGGGTGGCATTGAAGCTGCTGCACACGCCGCGCGTAAGCTTGTAGGGAAAAGAAATGTGCCCCTCTTCTACTTCCATCTCGAAGCAATAATTGCGGATATTTTGCGGGTATTCCTGCTCCATTTCGGTAAGCGCCAAGTCGTGGGTGGCCAGCAAGCCCGAAGCCTTGTATTGCATCAGTTGCTCTATGAACGCCTTCGAGCCTGTCTGCTTGTCGCGGGAGTTGGTACCACGCAAAATTTCATCTAAAATCACAAAAAGCGCCGCCCCCGCCTGCAAAGCTTGGATAATTTGCTGCAAGCGCCTCAGCTCCGAATAAAAATAAGAGGCATTGTCTTGGAGCGAGTCGCTGTTGCGCATACTCGAAAACAAAGCCACCGGACGCAACCGCAGCGCCTCGGCACATACCGGCGCTCCAGCCATCGCCAATACCATATTTACGCCTACGGCCCTGAGGAAAGTGCTTTTTCCGGCCATATTAGAGCCGGTAATCAGATAAAAACTCGCCCAAGTCTGCATCTCAAAATCGCTCCTTACGCAAGTTTCGGGCTTGAGCAGCGGATGCCCCAAGGCCTTGGCCTCGATACAAAAGGCATGCTCGTCATCTACAATTTCGGGCATGCTGAAATGCGGGTGATTGGCCTGAAAAGTAGCCAACGAAAGCAGGGCATCTACCTCGGCCAAGGCCTCTATCCAAGTCTCAAAGTCGTCGCGGTGTTGCTCCTTCCAAGCCTCTATCCGAAACACCCAATGCAAATCCCATAGCAGCAGCGCATTGAGCGCCAGCCCTGCATATACATTGAGGCGCTGGTTGAGCATATCCACGGCCTTGGCCAAAGTCTGAATCGCAGGTGCTGCTCCTGCCAAATGCCGCTGCAAAGTGCTCAGCTTGGCGGCCTGCGTGGCGGGCAAGTGCTGCCAATGTGCCAGCAAAGCAAGGTACTGATTGAGCAGTTGCGACTTCTGCCCTACTTCTTGGTGCAATTGCTGTATTTTGCGGGCATACACTCCATAGAAGGCCATTTGTGCTATCAGTGCTATCCAAAATACCCGAAAAGGCAAGAGCGAAAGCCCACACAAAAGCAGCAGCCCCAACACAACGCTCGGTGCGATGATTTTCGCCAAAAAAAGCTTCTTATGAGGCAAAAAATAACTTTTTTCTTTGAGCCAAGCAGCTATCTCGGCAATGTCATTGGGCTTTTCTTCACCCATTTGGGCTTTGGCTTGAAAGTGCTGCCGCCAGTCCCAGAGCGGTGCCAAAAAACCGGAAGCTTCTTGCCTTGCCAAGATTTCTTCTTTGTCGAGGCAAGGATGCAGCAGCCAATCGAGCAGCTTTTTGCGCCCGGCCTGCGTGCCGCTGCGTTGCAAGTATTGAAAAAGTGAACCTTTGCCCAAAATATCCAAATCGTAAGCAAAGGGATGTGTCGCTTCCAGCGCCTCCTCGCCCGTATCTGCAAAATCGCGGTACTGATGTGCCTGCGCTTGTAGCTCGGCTTCGTTGATACCCACAAGTGCCTCACAAAAGCGGCGTTGCTGCTCAGCAGCAGCATACCTTTTTACCAAAAGGGCAAAAAGCACCACCCCGCCCAAGCCTGCGCCCACCGCCCAAGCAGCTTGGTTTTGACTCAAAAAGAAAAATATGGCAGCCAACAAAGCCAAAAAGGCCAATACCCGCCCCGTAGCCAAGCGAGAGGCTTTTTGTGCCGCCTCGGCAGCTTGGTTTTGGGCATTTTGAAGGCGCTGTTGGTAAAAGTGCGCCAGAGAATTTTCCATA
>DAIQNQ010000079.1:0-11338 GCA_036788275.1 Thermonemataceae bacterium | reverse complement strand
AATAAATAAGAAAAATACCCTGCCGAAACAGGGTATAAGAACAGTTTTACGCTTGAATGGCAGCGGTAACAGCCTCGGGATGAATCTTCTTGACCAAGCCTTGCAGCACCTTGCCGGGGCCTGACTCGATGAACTCCGTCGCACCATCGCGCACCATCGCCTGCACGCTTTGTGTCCAAAGTACCGGAGCGGTGAGCTGTGCTATCAGGTTTTCTTTGATTTGGGCAGGCTCGCTTACCGGACTGGCATTTACGTTTTGATATACCGGACAGCTGGGCTTTTGGAAGTCCACCGACTCAATGGCTTGGCGCAGCTCTTCGCGGGCGGGTGTCATCAGCGGCGAGTGGAAAGCGCCTCCTACTTGCAGTACCATGGCGCGCTTGGCTCCGGCAGCTTTCAGGCGCTCGCAGGCAATGTCAATACCCGCCACCGTACCCGAAATCACCAATTGGCCGGGGCAGTTGTAGTTGGCCGCCACTACCAAGTGGGCGGAATTTTCTTTGCTCAGCTCCTCGCAGATACGCGCCACCTCTTCGTCGGGCAGATTAGAAAGCACCGCCGCCATGGTAGAGGGCTGCAGCTCGCAGGCTTTTTGCATCGCCTCGGCACGCTTGGCCACCAAGCGCAGGGCTACTTCAAAAGAGAGCGTACCATTGGCTACAAGCGCCGAAAACTCTCCCAGCGAGTGCCCAGCCACCATATCGGGCGCAAAGCCCTCGGTGGTGAGTGCCAAAATCACTGAATGCAAAAAAACAGCAGGCTGGGTGATATTGGTTTGCTTCAGCGCCTCGTCAGTACCGGCAAACATAGTATCGGTAATGCGAAAACCCAAGATTTCGTTGGCTTGCTCAAAATATGCTTTGGCCTTGGCAGACTGCTCGTAGAGGTCTTTGCCCATACCCACAAACTGTGCCCCTTGGCCGGGGAAGATGTATGCTTTCATGTGTTTAAAAATAAAGGTAAATGATGCGTTATCAACAGAATCAGGACGGCAATTTACGGATTATTTTGAGAATAGGGAAAGCCTCGGCAAGCAGCCTCAAAGTAAATCATTGCTAAAAAGCTCCTCGGCGGCAATAGGTGATTCGATAAGCTTTTTTTGATAAAGCCAGCTCAAGAAAGAGCGACAGCGCTCCATATCCATATAACCCCAAATACGCTCATTGCCATAGAGCTGGTTGATGCGTTGCTGGCTTTGGAGCAGGTCGAGGCGGCCTTCTTGTACTTCGGGTACATGCTTGCCGAGTATCTCGACGGCCTCTTCGGGGGCGGCCACGGCTGCCATAAAGCCTTTTTTGGTGGCACTCAGAAAATCTTGGTACAAGCGGCGCTGTGCTTCCAAGGCCTCTTGGCGTACCAAAAGCACGGGCGAGTAGCCATAAGGTATGCCAAATTCCTGCATTTTGAAGTAGTTGAGGGCGATGCCTTGGCCTTCGGCTTCTACGCCTTCCCAAGTAGTAAAAATCCAAGAGGCATCGGCTTGGCCACTTAGCAGGGTATTCCAGATGCCCAACTTGGCCGGATAGATGATGTTGAGCGCGCCTTGGCCGCCATCGCTGCGCACCATTTCTTGTACGATTTTGTCTTCATATTTGGCCTGAAAAGAGGCATATACCTTGCCCCCCAATTGGGCAGGGCGACTAATGCCTGAGCTGCGCAGCGTAACGATGGCACTGGCATCCTCTTGGAGCAGGGTGGCGATGGCCTTGAGGCGCACAGGCCTTTCGGGGTGGGTGTAGTAGCTGATGATGCTTTCGGTAGGGGCAATGGCCACATCCACTTCTTGGGCGGCCAAGCGCCTTGCAGGGGTGCTTTGGTATTGGTCGGCAGCAGGCGAAATCAGCGCGACCTCTAAGCCCAGCTCTTTGTAAAAGCCTTTTTCTAAGGCTACAAAAAAGCCTGTATGGTTGGTATTGGGTGTCCAGTCGAGGGCGACTTTTAGGGTGTTTGTCATGAGGTAATATTTTAGTTTTGTTGATTGGCGGCAAACCTACTAAAATATTGCGGCTTTTTCAAGAGTAGGCTTGAAGGAGCAGGGCGCTTCACTTTTGCTGCATAAAAAACGTGTCAGCCATTGAATGACTAACACGTTTGGGAAACCTTGCTCATTTTATTTGGGAGACTGCCTCCCCTTCGACAATTTCTTGACGTATTTTTCCATGGTATAAAGAAAGCGGTTGGCATCTTGGAAGCCTACTTCTTTGCCGATGCGCTTGCCCTCTGCATTGAAAAAATAAATGCTGGGATAAGCATTCACATTGTATTTATTGGCCAAAGCGATGCCCTCTCCTTTTTCGGCATTTATCTTATAGGCCAAAAAATGCTGCTCGGCATATTCGCCCACATCGGCATTTTTGAAAGTCTGCTTGTCCATCATTTTGCAAGGGCCGCACCAATCGGTATAAAAGTCCACAAAGAAGGGCTTGCCTGTGCGCTTGGCCTCGTCGAGCAGCTCTTGCCAAGTACCTTTAAAAAACTCTATGCCCGGATTGTCAGCACGTTTTATCATCGTAAGGTAGCTTTGCAGCAATGCTGTAAACTCATTGACCTCGTGGAAGCCCGTGGTGATGCCCAAGCTTTTGCCTTGTGCATCGAAGAAGGCAAAGGCCGGAAAGGTGGTAATTTTGAATTTTTTGGCCAATGCGATGCCCTCGCCTTGCTCGGTATTGATGCGTGCAGCCAAAAAATTGTCCTTCACCAACTTGCCCACCGTGGCATCTTGCCATACCACACGCTCCGTAATGCGCGAAGCCCCCGACCAATCGGTATAAAAATCTATGAAAAAAGGCTTGCCCGTACGCTTGGCTTCGCGCAGCAGTTCGTCCCAAGTGCCTTCAAAAAAAGCAATGCCCCCGCCGGCGGCATGCTCCGGCACATAGCGATACAAGGTATTGAAAAAATTGCCTGCCGATTGGTAACCCTCGTATTTACCCAAATACTGCCCCTGCGTATCAAAAAATAAAAATGCCGGATAATAAGCAATGTTGTAGCGGCTGCGCAACTCTTCGCCTTGGCGGCCTTCGCCTTCGACCTGATAAGGCAAAAAATGATGATTGATAAAGCCCGACAAGGCGGCATCTTGCAGCACCTGTTCGCTCATTACTTGGCATGGCTCGCACCAGTCGGTATAGATGTAGGCAAAGAAAGGCTTGTTTTGATTTTTAGCTGCCTTTTGCAGCTCTGCCCAAGAGCCTTCAAAAAAAGCGACCGGATTTGCCTCAGCCGATAAGGCTATCAACAAATAAGTACAAAGAAAAACGAGGAAGCGCATCATTGTAAAGGAGATTTGATAGTATTGACAACTTATAAAGACTAAAGTAATTTTCCTGATTGATTATATTGATTTTCAATGATTTATTTTTTTCTTTAGGTAAAACCACTTTGGTTTGAGTATAACTGTATATTTGTATGGAAAATTCCGCAGAAGAACCTTTGTCGCTATGCTGCACAAAACCCAAGCCATTGTACTTCGCTATGTCAAATATGGCGAAAGTTCCATTATTCTCAAAGCCTACACGGCAGAATTTGGCTTGCAATCTTATATGATACACCAAGTACGCAGCGAGAAAGCCCGCTACAAAGCTGCCCTCTTCCAGCCTTTGAGCCTTTTGGAAATGGTGGTATATCATAAAAAGCAAAAAAACAGCCTCCAGCGTATTGCAGAAGTACGCTGCACACAGCCCTGTCCAAACCTTTTGCAAGATATGCACAAGGCTGCCGTAGTGATGTTTCTCTCGGAAGTGCTCTATAAAGCCCTGCCCGAGGAAGGTTTGGCCGACGAAGCCCTTTATGATTTCTTGGAGAAAGCCATCAGCAGCCTCGACCGCTTGCAAGAAGGGCTACAAAACTTTAGCTTGCAGTTTTTGCTCAAGCTCGCCCAATATTTAGGATTTTATACCGAGGATAGCCTCGAAATGTACCAGCAGCTTTACGAAAATCGCTTGCTGCCTGCGCCGCCGGAGCAATTTGGCGAAGCCCAAGCAAGCCTCCAACAGCTGGCCTTGCTGCCTTTTGCAGGCGATATGGCCATGGCAGGTGCGATGCGCCAGCAGCTCATAGACCACCTTCTGCTCCACTACCAACTACACATAGAAGGCTTCGGCAAGGTAAAATCTTTGGCGATTTTGAGGGAAATATTAGCCTGAAAAAAAAAAAAATTGTAAAATGCGTAATCATTCTGCTTTCAGTGTCCGAAAGCCAACTTCAAACAGCATTCTGTTATTGCATTTATCAAACTTCTAATCATTTACAAATTTTAACTTTATGGCAAAAAAATCACGAAAAGATGAAAAGCACCTCGCCGTGGCCTTGCAAGGGGGCGGCTCGCACGGGGCTTTTACTTGGGGCGTACTCGACCGCTTCTTAGAAGAAGAAAAACTCGTGCTTGATGGCTTCTGTGGTACCAGTGCCGGTGCTATGAATGCTACGGTATTGGCTTATGGCCTACAAATAGGCGGACGCGAAAAAGCCCGTGAACTGCTACATACTTTCTGGAAAAAAGTATCCGACCAAAGCCGCTTCTCACTGCTGCGCCCCAGCGCGCTCGACAAAGCCCTCGACAAAGGCAATATGGATTACTCTATCGGCTTCTGGTTTTTTGAGATGCTCTCGATGGTGGCCTCGCCTTATCAGTTCAACCCAATGGATACAAATCCACTCCGCGATATATTGCTCGATATTGTAGATTTTGAAAGACTTAGATCTTGCAAAGCTACCAGACTCTTTGTGTGTGCCACCAATGTTCGCCGTGGACGTGCCAAGGTGTTCGACATGGAGCATATCTCTGTAGATGCTGTGATGGCCTCCAGCTGTTTGCCTTTCTTGTTTAAGGCCGTTACAATTGATGGTGAAGACTATTGGGACGGCGGCTACATGGGCAATCCGCCCATCTTTCCGCTTATAGACGGTACCAATTGCAGCGACCTGATGGTGGTACAAATCAACCCTATCAATCTTAAAGAAACCCCCAAAGACGTAATAGGCATCCGCGACCGCGTAAACGAAATCAATTTCAACACCAGCTTAATGCTCGAAATGCGCAAATTGGATTTGGTGGACAGGCTTTTGGCGCGTGGTATTGATATGGACGGTAAATTCAGAAAAGTCTATATCCATAATATCAATCCGGAGGTGGACCTTGCCGACTTCAATGTGTCCAGCAAGCTCAATGCTACTTGGCCTTTTATCACTTACTTGCACCAGCTCGGGCGCGACTATGCCGACCAATGGCTGGAGGAAAACTACGAGCATATCGGCACCAAGTCCACTTGTAATGTGCGCGAGACTTTCCTTTAAAAGCCTCATCAATCTATAAAAAATGTAAACCCGTCAGATTTTGAAAATCTGACGGGTTTTATGGTTGATACCCCTATTTTATACCCAAAATAAAGTGATTTTGTAGAGAAAAGCCTTTAAAACCACTTCATCAGCAAGTCTATCATTTTTCTGATGCGGGGCGTATAAGGCGGATAGAGCATTTTGATACTCGTAAGGCCTATACGCTGCCTGAGCACTGCCCGCTCGTTGGAGAAAGCCAAAAAGCCAAAATGTCCGTGGGCTTTGCCAATACCGCTGTTGTTTACACCTCCAAAAGGCAAGTGGGTATTGAGAATATGAATCAGCGTATCGTTGATACAAGTACCTCCGGCACTACTATTTTCTAAGATGTGCTGGGTGCGCGCCTTGTTGCGGCTAAAAATATAGAAGGCCAGAGGCTTGGGCTTTTGCTCTATGTATTGGAGCGCCTCTTCTACTTGCCCAAAGGTTTTGATGGGCAGTACCGGCCCGAAAATCTCCTCTTGCATCAGGCGCATGTCCTCGCTGGTATGGTCCACCACCGTAGGGGCAATGTAGCAATCCTCCGCGTTGGCATGTCCGCCTTGTACAATTTGTGCGCCTTTGGCGGTGGCATCTTCAAGCAGCGATTGAATACGCTGAAAATGGCTTTTATTCACGATTCTGGTAAGCTGTTCTTTTTCGAGTGCGCTGCCATAGAGCTGCTCTACGGCTTTCTGATAAGCCTCCAAGAAAGGCGCTTTGAGCTTTTCTTGTATCAGTACATAATCAGGTGCAATGCAAGTTTGCCCGCAGTTGAGCAGCTTGCCTGCTACCACTTTTTCGGCGGTATCTTTCAGGTCGGCGCTTTCATCAATCAATACAGGCGACTTGCCACCCAACTCCAAGGTTACGGAAGTAAGATGCTTGGAGGCGGCTTCCATCACTACTTTGCCCACCTGCGGGCTTCCCGTAAAAAAGATATGGTCGAAGGGCAGCTTGAGCAATTCGGTAGAAACCTCTACCCCTCCCTCCACTACGGCTACTTCTTGCTTTGAGAAGGTCTCGTCAATGATTTTTTGGATGATGGCTGAGGTATGGGGAGTCATCTCAGAAGGCTTGATAATGGCCGTATTGCCCGCTGCTATGGCTGATACCAAAGGTTCGATAGCCAAGAAAAAGGGATAGTTCCAAGGCGCAATAATCAAACAAACACCCTTGGGCTCATAATGAATACGCGAACTTGTGCCCAAGAGCGGCAAAGGCGTGGCTACACGCTTGGGGCGCATCCAGCGGCGCAAGCGGCTTGTTACAAACTTGATAGCTGAAGTAACCGGAAAAATCTCCGAAATATCGGCTTCTTCGGGCGACTTCTTGAAGTCTTTCCATACGGCATCTCTGATGGCCTGCCTGTTGGCCAATACTGCTTTTTGGAGCTTCTGGAGCTTGGCTATACGCTCGGCAGCGGTACTTCTGCGCCATTGCTGCTGATAAGCTTTTTGTTCGTTGAAAAGGTGTTGCAATACTTGGGGCAAAGTCGCTGCCTCTTCGATGCGTTTTTGGGGAGCAATTTGTGTGTGCATAAGTAAATATTTTTAATACATTTAGAAACTAAAATAGAGAAGGCCTGTCCAAATCGCTGTAAGGATAGTATCCGGCGGCCTCTAAGCGCAGCAGCAAGGCTTCCACGCTGTTGGCCTTGGCAAAGGCCAGCTCTTCGGGAAAGACCTCCATACAGAGGAGCAAATGATGGGGCTGCCCATTAAAGGCAAAGTCTTGTTTTTGGGGCATATACAAATCCAAGATTACGGAAATATTCGTGTTATTGCCCTTTTTTTCGGGGATTTCTACGGAGTTGTAAGGCTTCAGTTTGGCCTGAAAAGCATAGCGGCCTATCATGGTCAGGATATAGCTTAGGCGCTCCTGCATAGCTTCAAAAGCTTCTTGGCCAGAGGACTTGGTGCTTTGAGTGGCTTTTGTAAAAGCCAGTAGCTCGTAAGTACCATGTTCGTTGGGGATGATGCCGGAGCCGTCGGGGGCTATCAGCTCTAAGGTGGCAAGGCCTGTGCCCGAGCGGTGCTGCGGAAAGCAGCCCAATGCGATGAGTCCGCCCATCTCAAAAGGCAAAGCCGTAGGTGCCGTATGTACGGCCTCTGCCTTGCCCAATACCTGCTCCAAAGCCATTACTTTTTGTTGGAGAAAATGGTCGTAGGTTTTATCAGAAAATTCTTTTTTACTCCTCATTGCATTTTGCCTTTTACGATACAATAGCAAACAATTTTACGAAAAATTCAAGGCATTTCCTATTGCTTCTGCTATTTTTTGGATAGGCCTACAAAGCAAGCACTTGCAAAACTGAAAGATAGCTTGTAAATTGAATTATCAACCAAAATAATCAAAAATCTTATGCCTGTATTTATCTCTGCCGCAGATGCACTTACATCTGTAAAATCAGGAATGACGGTGTTCATTCATGGCTGTGCCGCTACGCCCCAAGTATTGGTAAAAGCCTTGGTGGACAGAGCGCCAGAACTCAAAAATGTACAGTTAGTAAGCCTCATGCCCTTGGGCGATACTTCCTTTGCCCAACCTGAGTACCAAGAGTCTTTTTTTATCAACGCCTTGTTTATCTCTGATGGTATCCGCAAGGCCGTAAAAGAAGGGCGTGGCAGCTATATCCCCATCTTCTTGAGCGATATACCGGAGCTTTTTCGCTACGAAATTATGCCCTTGGATGTGGCCTTGCTCACAGTATCGCCTCCCGACAAGCATGGATTCTGCTCGCTGGGCGTATCGGTAGATGTAGCCCGCACCGCCCTGCTCAAGGCCAAATATGTGATTGCCCAAGTAAACCAATATATGCCCCGCTCTTTGGGCGATGCCCTGATTCATATCAACGAAATAGATGCTTTGGTAGAAGGCAATGTGCCGCTGCCGGAGGTAAGCTATGGCGATGCCGTAACGGAGGTAGAAGAAAAAATCGGCCACAACATTGCCGAGCTTGTAGAAGATGGCTCTACGCTACAAATGGGCATCGGGGGTATTCCTGATTGTGTATTGCGCAACCTCAAAAACCACAAAGATTTGGGTGTGCATACCGAAATGTTTTCGGACGGGGTGATAGACTTGGTAGAGCGGGGAGTCATCAACAACAAATACAAGAAAAAGCACCCGGGACGCTTGGTGGCTACTTTTATTATCGGTACGCGCCGTGTTTATGATTTTATAGATGATAATCCGCAGGTATTTTTGCTCGATGTGGACTATACCAACGACGATGCCGTGATTCGCCGCAACCCCAAGGTGGTGGCCATCAACAGCGCCATTGAGATAGACCTTACCGGACAGGTATGTGCCGATTCTATCGGCACTTATCAGTATTCGGGCATTGGTGGGCAGATGGACTTTATGCGGGGGGCGGCGCTGTCGGAAGGCGGCAAGCCGATTATTGCCATTTCTTCTACCACCAAAAACGGCATCTCGCGTATTGTGCCTTTTATCAACCAAGGCGGCGGCATCGTTACCTCACGCGGGCACGTGCAATATGTGGTAACAGAGTACGGCGTGGCCTATCTTTTTGGCAAAAATATGCAACAACGCGCCAAAGAGCTGATTCGCATCGCCCACCCCAATCACCAAGAAGCACTTGAAAAGGCTGCTTTTGAGCGTTTTGGAAGAATTTAAGAAGGCAAGTGTAGCTCGCATCGCTCTTTGGCCAATATCTCCAGTTCTTTGTCTAAGCGGAGCTGCTTTTTGGTGTTGCTGAAGGTATCTTCATAGCGTTTTTTGATTTCGCGGCGTTTCATGGCCTCTATGAAGCGCCGTATTTCTTCTTTGCTCTCCAAAATCAGCTTGGGTACTTGTTGGGGGCGGTTGTCGTCGTCTTTGGCTACCATCGTAAAATAGGAGGTATTGGTATGACGGATTTCGCCTGTCTTGATGTTTTCGGCCTCTACCTTGATGCCCACCACCAAGGAGGTATTGCCCACGTAATTGACAGAGGCTCTGAGCGAAACCAAATCCCCTACTTCTACGGGGCTTAGGAAGGCTACGTTCTCCACGATTACGGTTACGCAGTAAGCGCCGGCATGCTTCGAGGCACAGGCATAGGCCACTTTGTCCATGAGCGAGAGCAAAATGCCCCCGTGGATTTTGCCGCCGAAATTGGCATAAGCCGGAATCATCAGCTCGGTAAGGGTGGTTTGGGAGTAGGCAACGTTGCGGGCAGATGCGTTCATAGGTATTTTTTAGGTTAGAGAGGGAAATTAATAAAATCGGGAGCTTTGTGCAAGCCAAATGATGAAAAATGATTTATTTAAACCATGAAAGAGTTAAGAAAATGAAATTACTGCCGGACTAAAGTCCGCCTCTATTCATTTTCAAAATAAATCGCTTGCACAGGTATTTTACGCAATATAAAAATCAAGATGGTATAAAATCCTTAATCTACCTTCGCTCCTTAATGGTTCACACAAAAATCAATACTTGATGAAAAGAGTACTCTTACAGCTCCTATTGATGTTTGCAGCCACACTACCAGCACAGGCACAGCTTTTTAGCGATAGTTTGGGCAAATACAAAATTGAGACTTCTGCTTATATAGAAGCCTATTATGCTTTTGATTTTGCGCGGCCTGCCAACAACGAAAGAGCCAACTATATCTTCAACCACGCACGCCACAACGAGTTCAATGTCAATCACGGCATCATCGAAACCACCATCAATTCTGAAAATATCAGAGGGCATATCGCTCTGATGATAGGTACTTACTCGCAATACAACCTGATTGGCGAACAAGAACTTATCCGCAATATCTACGAAGGCAATGTGGGTTTTAAACCCTTCAAGAATCATAATTTCTGGATAGATGCAGGTATTTTTGCTTCGCATATAGGTTTTGAGAGCGCCATCTCTAAAAACTGTTGGACACTCTCTCGAAGCTTATTGGCCGACAATACGCCTTATTATGAAGCAGGGCTGAAAGGTACTTATACCTCGCCCAATGAAAAATGGAGCCTTACGGGACTGATTTTGAACGGCTGGCAGCGTATCAAACGCTTAGACAACAACTCCTCCCCTGCTTTTGGTACACAAGTACAATTCAAGCCCAGTAAGTCTATTTTGCTCAATTCAAGCACATACATCGGCAATGAGGGTACAGATAGCCTGAAACAAATGCGCTATTTTCATAATTTCTACGGACAATTCGACTTGTCTGAAAAATGGGGGCTGATTACAGGCTTCGACATCGGCTGGCAAGGCAACGAAGCCACCCAGCAAACACGCTCTTGGAATGCCTCTTCGGTAATGCTGCGCTACAAAATCAATGAAAAATGGACAGTTTGTGGGCGTGGTGAGCACTATTGGGACAGAGAAAGTATCTTCATCACTCCCGACCCTAACAATCTCAATCCTCAGGGATTCAGAGCCATCGGCTACTCGCTCAACTTCGACTATGCGCCCGCCGACAATATGCGCATCAGGGCAGAAGCTAAAAGGCTCAACAGTCCCGACGAGGTATTGGTGCTTGACAGAAACCCCAGCAGGCAAAACTTCGTGATTACCACCTCTATGGCTGTGGTATTTTAAGCCACCTGATTCGTAAGCCGTTAAGGAGTTAAGAAAAGGAAGTACAAAACCTTTATGTACCTTCACTTCTTAATGGTTTAGACAAAAATTCACCATTAAGGAGTTAAGAAAAGGAAGTACTCAATTAAAATAAAACAAGATGTTATGATTACGAAAAAATCTATTACTCAACTTAGCTATGAAATTACCGGCTGCGCCATCAGAGTACACAAAACACTTGGGCCGGGACTATTGGAAAGTATTTATGAAAAATGCCTGAGATATGAGTTAGAAAAAAATGGCTACAAGGTAGTTCAGCAAATGACCGTGCCGGTTATCTACGACACTCTTGAAATGGATGTAGATTTGAGATTGGATTTGCTGGTCAATGACTTGATAGTAGTGGAATTGAAAGCTATAGAAAAATTACTTCCCGTACACGAAGCCCAGATTTTGACTTACATGAAATTGCTCCAAAAGCCACAAGGCTTACTAA
>DAIQNQ010000078.1:0-13648 GCA_036788275.1 Thermonemataceae bacterium | reverse complement strand
TTTCCGGGCAATTTTACTCAGGAGGAATTTATGCCTGCCTCTTTGGAGGGCACAATATTTTTCAGGCCGCAGGCCAATCCCGCAGAAGAAAAGATAAAAGAGCGCCTCAAGGCCCTCTGGAAAGATAAATACAAATATTAAAGTGTGATGAAAAAAATATTTAAGTTCTTCTTTATTAGCAGCCTGCTTCTGGCTTTGGCTGCCTTTGTGGTATTGAATGTAGTAGCCTATCGCCACGCTTATAACTTTACCCATTTTACACCCCTCGAAGAGTTTGACTTTCCTGAAGACCCCGAAGACCTTGGCGATATAGAAAAATGGAAGCTGATTTGGGAGGGCATTCCTACGCCTCGTCCCGAAAACCATATCGAGCCCTCTGTACCTTTTGAAACCATTTATCTGGAAAGCGAAAGCGGCAGTACGCTTGAAACTTGGCTCATTCGCAGCAGCCCCAAGCCCAAGGGCACAGCCATTATTTTTCCCGGCTATACCAATACCAAAAGTCAGTTCTTTACAGAGGCCACCATTTTACGGGCTTTGGGTTATCATACCCTTTTGGTGGACTTTCGGGCGCATGGTGGTTCTACGGGGCAGCGCTGCACCATCGGCCACGATGAGGCCTTGGATGTGAAGGCCGCCTTTGAATACGCCTCTGAGCATTTAGAAGGCGAAGTTGTGCTACTAGGCGTTTCGATGGGAGCAGTGGCCGTATTGCGTGCTGTGAGCGAGTGGCAGCTGCCTGCCGGTGCTTTGCTTTTGGAGTGCCCCTATGGAAGTATGCTGCAAGCCGTACGCAACCGCTTCGAGATGCTCCATCTGCCAAGTTGGGGTTTGGCCGAGATTTTGGTCTTTTGGGGAGGGCAGCAAAACGGCTATTGGGCTTTTGGCCTAAACAGCGTGGCTTATGCAGAAAATGTAAAAGCTCCGACCCTGCTCATGTACGGCAACAATGACCAGCGGGTAAGCCTCGACGAAACCAGCGCTGTTTTTAAAGCCTTGGCTGGGCGCAAATCCCTGAAAATCTTTGAGGACATTGGCCACAGCTCTTATGCCAGCAAGTATCCTCAAGAATGGGCACTTACAATTCAGAACTTTTTGGAGGGGCGATAGTGTTTTTAAGAATGACAGAATGACAGTTTTATACAAGATAAACACAACAAGCCGGTGAGAGAACAAATTGACCTGCAAAATATCAAACAGCGCTTCTCTATTATTGGGCATTCTCCATTGCTCAACAATGCCATAGAACGTGCGATTATGGTAGCTCCTACCGAAATGAATGTGCTGATTACCGGAGAAAGCGGCACAGGAAAGGAGTCTTTTTCCAAGATTATCCACCAACTTAGCCCCCGAAGGCATGGCAACTTCATTGCCGTAAACTGCGGCGCTATTCCTGAAGGCACCATAGACTCAGAACTTTTTGGCCACGAAAAAGGCGCTTTTACAGGGGCTACCGAAGCCCGCAAAGGCTTTTTTGAAGTAACCAGTGGAGGAACTATTTTCTTGGATGAAATCGGTGAGATGCCCCTTGGCACACAAGCCCGCCTGCTGCGTGTACTCGAAAACGGGGAGTTTATCAAGGTGGGCTCTTCTAAGGTACAAAAAACCGATGTGCGCGTAGTAGCCGCTACCAATGTAAACCTGATGACTTCTATCGAAAAGGGGAAATTCCGTGAAGACCTTTACTACCGCCTCAGCACTGTGCCTATTTTTGTACCGCCCCTGCGCGAGCGAGGCAACGATTTGTTTTTGCTTTTTAGGAAATTTGCAGGCGATTTTGCCGAGAAGTACCGCAGCAAATCTATCGAATTGAATGAAGAGGCCAAAAAGCTGCTTGGCGCGTACCGCTTTCCGGGAAATATCCGTCAGCTCAAAAATCTTGTGGACCAAATTTCTATTACCACAGAAGAGCGCCTCATCACTGCCGAAATACTCAAAAGCTATCTTCCGGCCAACTCCTCGGGCTTGCCTGTACTTAGCAAGGCAGAGGGCGAAAGCAATACACAAACTTTTTCGGAGCGGGATATTTTGTATAAAATTCTCTTCGATTTGAAAAAAGATGTGAGCGAACTGAAAAAGTTGGTTTTTCAGCTCATCGCTTCCGGCAGTATAGACAAAAGCGTGCTATCAGAGCACAAAGAGCTTTTTAATGAAGTGATTGACAATGAGTTTTCATCCAATACGGTGGTAAGCAATACCTCGCTGCTGACAGAGCCAAAGCTCCTGAAGTCTGACAAAGAAAATATCATTAGTTTAGACGATGATGCCCAAGAGGTAGAAGACATCCACCACGAAACCGAGCAGGAGGAATCGCTTTCTTTGGAGAAAAAAGAAAAGGAAATGATTGTCCGCGCCCTCAAACACAACCAAAACAAGCGCAAATACGCCGCTCAAGACTTAGGTATTTCGGAGCGTACTTTATACCGTAAAATTAAAAAATATGATTTGGAAGATTTGTAGAACCTCAGCCCTTGCCTTCGGCTTGATGCTTTTGAGCCAAAGTTGCGGCATATACTCCTTTTCGGGTACGAGTACCACGGCCAAGAGCATCACCGTCAATGCTTTCTTTAATACCGGAGGCGGCCCGCCCAATTTGTCCCAAAACCTAACGGAGCAACTGCGCAGCTATTACCTGCAAAACTCTCGCCTGGCCGTAATAAACGAAAATGGTGAGCTGCTAGTAGAAGGCGAAATCATCAATTATCAGACTACTCCCTTGGCACCCACCGCCAATGACCGTGCGGCTCAGACGCGCCTGACAATCGGTGTGAAGGTGCGCTTTACCAACAACATCGCCCCCGACGAGGATTTTGAGCAAACGTTTACCCAATACGCCGATTTCGACCAAGGCCTCAGTCTCTCACAAGTGGAAGGCCAGAAGGTGCAGGAAATTCTAGAGAAGATTATTTTTGATGTTTTTCAAAAAACAGTGGCCAATTGGTAAGCACCGGCCACTCCACCAACAAAGGCTTCGCTTGATTAGGTTTAATAAAAGGAGCGTTCTTCAAAAAATGAATAGAGGCGGGCTTTAGCTTGGGTGATGTTTGAACCATTAAGAAGTGAAGGTTCATTAAGAAAGATACACAGGCCATTCAAAGCAAGCACTCGCCTGATATACACTACCAAAAATGAATAGAGGCGGACTTTAGCTTGGGTGATGTTTGAACCATTAAGAAGTGAAGGTTCATTAAGAAAGATACACAGGCCATTCAAAGCAAGCACTCGCCTGATATACACTACCAAAAATGAATAGAGGCGGACTTTAGTCCGGCTTGAGCAGCAAGTTTTGCAGGTAGCTCAGGGGCATTTCGTCGGCATTGAAGCGAATGTGCGCTTGCCTGTAAAAAGGCAGGCGCAATTGATAAAGTGTCTCCAACTTTTGCTGTATCTCCTCGCCGGAGAGTCCTGCAAACATAGGTCGCCCCGATTGCTGCAAAATACGCTCTGCAAGAGTTTCTAAGTCGGTTTCTAAAAAGACCACCTGCCCTTGGCTGAGCATGTACGCCATATTATCAAAAAAACAGGGCGTGCCGCCTCCGGTAGCAATCACGATGTTACTTTGGGCAGAAAGCTTGTGCAGACAATCCCTTTCCAAAGCCCTGAAATAGGCTTCGCCTTCTTGCTCAAAAATTGCCGCAATACTCTTTTGTCCCAGCTCCGTGATGTAATGGTCTAAGTCTGTGAAAGACAGTGCCAACGCTTGCGCCAGCGCTCTGCCAAATGTGCTTTTGCCTGCGGCAGGCATACCTATCAGATAAATACGCATTTTTAGCTCAGACGAACGCGTGGGTCAATGACCGCATAAAGCAAATCTACGGCAATATTGATGACTACAAATACCACCGCAATCACCAAAGTAGCTCCCATAATCACAGGCAGGTCTAAGTTGTTTACGGCAAGGTTGGTTTCAAAACCCAAACCTTTGTAGTTGAAGATAATCTCCACAAAATAAGCCCCGGCCAGCAAAGAGGCCAACCAACCCGAGATGGCGGTAATTACCGGATTGAGAGTGTTTTTAAGTGCATGCTTGAATATCACTTTGTAGCGCGATACGCCTTTTGCCTTGGCTGTGCGGATATAATCTTGCGAAAGTACCTCCAACATTGAGCTGCGCGTAAGCTGTACAATAATGGCCAGCGGGCGTATGCCCAGCGTGAGCGAAGGCAATATCAAATTTTCTAAGTGTAGTTCTCGCCCGTAAATACCGACCTCCCAAAGCGAACCAATCGCATTCAAGCCCAAATAAGGCCCTAAAGTATAGCCAAAGTAGAGGGAGACCAAGGTAGCCGCCACAAAAGAGGGCGTGGAAATCCCCAAGGCAGAGACCGTTACAATGCTGTGATCCCACCAAGTATTTTGCTTGAGTGCGGCTACTATGCCAAGGGAAATCCCTACGATGGTGGCAAAAATCATCGCCGATACCGCCAAAATAATAGTAAGTACTACCTTTTCCGCCATAATTTCACTCACCCGTCGGTTCGTCTGGTAAGAGCGCCGCAGATAGGGTACTTTGGCTACGAGTACCTTCTCGCCGAGAGGCAAGATTGTATTGTAGTCATATTTTTGTTGTTCTTCTTCGGTATTTGGATGCAGAGAGATGGGCGACAAATCGCGCAGATACAAATAGAGCTGCATCGGCAGTGGCTGGTCTAAGCCCAAGTCTTTTTTGATGGCTTCTCGGGTAATCTCATCTGTACGAGGCCCCACAATCATAGATACAGGATCGCCGGGGAGTGCAAAAAACAAGAGAAATACCACCACTACCACTCCCAAAATGATGAGTAAGCCGTATCCAATCCTTTTTATAAAAAAACTTAGCATGTGCGAGATATATTTTTATGCCGAAGGCTTTCAGGTATATGTTCTCAGTGTATTCAGAGCAGGGCTTGCAGAGCCTCCAAAGAAGGTAGGCGCTGGTGCGGCCACTTGCCTTTGACGGTACCGTTTTGCAAAAGAATCACTCCCGGATTGGTGCGTATCATCGTTTTGAGTACCGTTGCATCTACCGAAAAGAAAGGTATTGACAGCTGGTATTCGTGGCGAAGTGCATCTATTTGTGCGTCGCCCGAGGCGCTCAATATCCATATCTGGAAGTTGGCATCTTTGCTTTCTTGTGCCAATTTACTGATTTCCACAAAACTTTGCAGATTTGACTTCTGAATATTTTCTACAATTACCAAAAGCTTGTTGCCCTCGAAGCAGGCTTGTGTACTGTCAGCACCGCCTTGCCACACCCTAAAATCAGTAATTTTGGGCTGTGCTTCGGGATTAAGAAGTACTTGGCGGTAACCATCCTCCGCAAATTGGTAGCGAGTACTGTCGGCCTGCCACTCTTCAAATACCTCTTCTTGGCCTGTTTGTAGATTTTTGAAGGTGTACTCGTGTTTGTATTGTAGCTTTTCGGAGGGCTGCATCAGTTGGGGGATGTTGTTGCCCACTTTGTAGGGCAAAAAATCAATGGGTGGCAGAAAATAAATAGCATACATGCCCAGCCCGAAAGCTCCCAACGTGGCTACTATATTGGCTGTCAGGCCTATTTTAGGGCTGAAGAGTGCTTGTATCTTTTTTTGTTGGAAAAACAAGAAGCCAATCAGTATTGTCAGTACAATATCTTTCAGGAAAGACTGCTTGGGACTGAGCTTAATGGCATCGCCAAAGCAGCCGCAATCGGTTACTTTGTTGTAAGCCCAAGAATAATAAGTGAGGAAGGTAAAAAACACAATCATCAGCAAAAGCATCCACAAAGTGAAGCGCAGGCGATAGCCAGTCAGCAGATTGACCCCCCAAATAACTTCCAAAGCACTCAAAAGCACCGAAAATACCAAGGAGTAGGGAATGAGCGCGATAAAAAACTTGCTCATTGGGCTGTCTTGTCGCGCCGCATTTTGCACATTTTGTGCTTCTGAGGAGTCTGTGGTGGGCGCTTGTTTGAAGTCTTCGGCAAATACCTCGAAGTATTCCTCCAGCTTAATTTGCGTACCGACGGGGTCGTTGAGCTTGATAAGGCCGGAGAAGATAAACAGCCCACCCACAAAGAAAATCACAATTTTATGAAGCCACTTCACGTTTCAGAAAGTCTAATTTTATTAAACAAAAAACCGAATAGTTGAGTATGTCTTGGTAATTGGCAGCTACACCCTCCGAGATAGCCGTTTTGCCTTCATTGTCTTCTATTTGCTTTACACGATGCAGCTTCATCAGTATCAGGTCGGTCATGGAGCTTGTGCGCATTTCTCGCCAAGCTTCGCCGTAATCGTGATTTTTGGCAATGAGCAGTTCCAGCGTTGCCTGCACTTGTGCATCGTAAGCCTCTTCAAGGGGTGCATAAGGCAGCTCCAGAGGAGCATCCTCGTCCAAAGATAGTTGTATCAAGGCAATAATACAATAATTAATAATACCGATATACTCCGAGCAGATGTCATCAGCTATTTTTTGTGCTTTGTTCTCTTGTATGGCACGAATCCTTTTGGCCTTGATAAAAATCTGGTCGGTAACAGAAGGCAAACGCATAATGCGCCAAGCCGAGCCGTAGTCTTGATGCTTTTTTTGGAAAATTGCTTTACAATGCCCAATAATCGCTTTATATTCGTCGGCGGTATTCATAGCCGGAGAGAGATTTTTGTAGATGAAAGAATCAGCAGAAGAAAGTTCAAAGATACTATTTTATTTTACGAATGAAAACGACACTCAACATACAAGGCCGATTGCACTCTTTGGAAAAGCCCCTGCTGATGGCAGTCATCAACCTCACCCCCGACTCCTTCTATGCTGGCAGCCGCTCCCAAGAGAGCGACCTGCTCCTTAGGGCAGAAGCAATGCTGGAGGCTGGAGCCGATATTTTAGACTTGGGCGGCTACTCCACCCGTCCAGGAGCAGCTTTTGTAGAAGAAGAAGAAGAACGCCGCAGGGTGCTTCCTGCCCTGCGGCTGCTCCGAAAGCATTTTCCTGAGGCAGTGCTTTCGATAGACACTTTTCGGGCTGCCATCGCACGCGAGGCCGTCGTTGCCGGAGCAGGTATTGTGAATGATGTAAGCGGTGGTACTTTAGACGCCGCTATGTTTGAGACAGTGGCTGCTTTACAAGTTCCCTACATCCTGATGCACCTCAAGGGCACACCCCAGAATATGGCTCAAATGAATCAGTACGAAAATATTTTTGTTGAAATCATAGATTTTTTTCAAAAAAAGACGTATCTACTAAAGAATTTAGGTTTGAAAGACGTTATTTTAGATCCGGGCTTGGGTTTTGCCAAGGATATTCGCCAAAATTACCTAATTTTGAAACATCTGCCCTATTTTCGGGCAATGGGATACCCACTGCTGCTGGGGCTTTCGCGCAAATCTATGATTTACAGAACCCTCGGAAAAAGCCCCGAAGAAGCCCTTAACGGCAGCACCGCCCTGCATGCTTGGGCTTTGGCTCAAGGCGCTTCGCTCCTTCGTGTACACGACGTGGCAGAGGCCAAGGAGGTGGTTTTGCTTTATGAAGCCCTGCAAGAGGCAGCGCCCTGATATCGAAACGAATATTGAAGCTACATAATAAGTTTTTTACCATACCCAAACAGCCCTTTTAGTACACATGCCCTTGCTTTTTTTTATAGGCTTCTTAGAAATCTCCCTTGCCGACATCATTGATATTTTGTTGGTAAGCTACCTAATGTACCAGCTCTACAAGCTGCTAAAGGGGAGTGTGGCCGTAAAAATCCTCTTGGGGATTCTCTCTGTATATTTAGTTTATGTGATTGTCAATGCCTTTGGGCTGCGCTTACTGAGCAATATTTTGGGGCAGTTTTTGGGCGTGGGTGTAATCGCTGCCCTGATTCTCTTCCAACAAGAAATCAGAAAATTTTTGCTTCTGATAGGTCGCAAGTCTGTATTTGGTGATGAAGGGGTATTCAGTGCTTTTGCTTGGCGCAAGAGTCCTAAAACACAAATAGATCTGAACGCCGTATTAGAAGCTGCCCGCACCCTGAGTGCCACAAATACAGGAGCACTGATTGTATTTGGGAAAAGCTCTGAGTTGAAGTTTTATGCCGACTCCGGCGACGAGCTTGATGCCGTACTTTCCAAAAGGATTTTGCTCTCTATTTTCAATAAATACAGCCCTTTGCACGATGGAGCCGTTATCATTGGGCGGCATGGGCGCATCAAAGCGGCGCGTTGTATCTTGCCTGTTTCCGAAAACGACGAAATCCCTGCCTCGATGGGCTTGCGCCACCGCGCAGCTATTGGCCTTACAGAGCTTACTGATGCGGTAGTGCTGGTGGTGTCGGAAGAAACCGGAGAGATTTCTCTGATACGCAATGCTCAGATTTATAAAAATTTGCCTATACAAGAGCTTAGAAGCAAACTCAATCGCTTTATCACTGAAAAAGAAGTAAAAAAAGAAGAGGAAAATCCTGCCGAAGAAAGCAAAATGGCCGGAGCCTAACAGACACAAGAATATGCTCAGAAAAGAACGCTACAAGCGCCTGACAGCGCATTTTACAGAAAATTTCCCCGACCCCGAAACCGAGCTGCACTACGAAAATCCCTTCCAACTCTTGGTAGCAGTGATTCTGAGCGCTCAATGCACCGATAAGCGTATCAATATGGTAACGCCCGCCCTCTTTGAGGCCTACCCTGATGCCGCTCGTATGGCCGAGGCCAGCTTTGAGGAGCTTTTTCCCTACATCAAAAGTATTTCTTATCCCAACAACAAAACGCGCCACCTGATAGCCATGGCGCAAAAGCTCACAGAAGACTACCAAGGCGAGCTGCCGCACAGTGTAGAAGAGCTGCAAAAACTACAAGGCGTAGGTCGCAAAACTGCCAACGTAATTGTATCGGTACTCTACAACCAGCCCGCTATGGCCGTGGATACCCACGTGTTCAGGGTGTCCAAACGCTTGGGCTTGGTCAATCAAAATGCCTCTACACCTTTGGCGGTAGAAAAACAGCTCACCCAGCACCTTCCCAAAGACCTGATTGCCAAGGCGCATCATTGGCTCATTTTGCACGGACGCTATGTGTGTACCGCGCGCCAGCCCAAATGTAGCACTTGCGATTTGCAGACCATTTGTAGGTATTTTGAAAAAAGCGAAAAAGCTAAGGAAAAGAAAGTTTCCCAAAAGTAAGAGGCGGCATATTGCCCAAAGCCAAAGCCTCACCAAAAACTGCTTCATGAGCTAAAAGCGCAAAGATAAGTGCCTCTTTAGCATCGGCGGCAAGCCCCAATACTTCTGTACGCTGCCATCTTTTAGGAAAATAACCCTCTAAGTGCTGCATTAAAAAAGCATTGTGCACGCCTCCGCCACTCACAAAAAACTGCGTATCGGGAGGAAATAGCTCCAAAGCCCGTCGCAGCGCCTCTACGGTAAGCATAGAAAGCGTCGTCACGAGGTCTTCAAAGGGGATATTTTCTTTTATCTGAGAAAGACAACGCTCCAACCAAGCAGGATTAAACAGCTCTTGCCCGATGCTTTTGGGCAAAGGCTGTGCAAAGAAAGGCTCTTGGAGCATCAAATCGAGTAGTTCTTGATGCACTTTTCCTTGCAGCGCGATAGAGCCTTGGGGGTCGTAGGAGAGTTGTGGATAATGTTGCCGCACCAGATAGTCTATCAGTGTATTGCCCGGCCCTACATCCGAGGCGAGCACCTCTTGGGCATTTGCTGAGGCGGGCAGGTAGGTAATATTGGCAATGCCTCCGATATTGATAAGTACCCGGTGTGTGCCTGAGAAGCCGAAAAGCAGGTAGTCGCCATAAGGGGCTAAGGGCGCGCCTTCGCCTCCGGCGGCCAAGTGTTTTTGTCGGAAATCACCCAAAGTAATAATACCCGTGAGCGTGGCCAGATGGTCGGCATCACCTATTTGCAGGCTGGCGTGGGGCGCTTGAGCGATGTGGTGTACGTGCTGTGGGGCGTGAAATACCGTTTGGCCGTGGCTGGCAAGGAGGTCTATCTCTTGCGGAGAGATTTGCCATTTTTCGAGATGCGCAAGCACTTGTGCTGCCCAGAGCCGAGGCAAGCGGCAGTGCATCAGGGCAAGGGCTTGCAAGGAGGTATTTGCTTGGAAACAGAGGTTTTGCAGCTCTTGGCGCAGCGCATCGGGGTAAGGCCAAGTATTGTGCGCCAACAAATCCCACTGGAGTATTCCTTGTGACTTTCGGAAGCGGCAAAGAGCAATGTCTAAGCCATCTAAAGAAGTACCCGACATGAGTCCAACAATCAGTTTTTCAGGCTTTTGGGAAATATTTTGAAGCTTTTGGAGGGCGGCGTGCAGCATAAGAAAGAGAATATTAAACGCAAAAAATATAAATAAAAATGCACTTTTCATTCGTTTTTTTCTAAATTTAGACGCATATTTACCTTTACAAGCTACTTCTTTTTTTAATCAAAATCCATAAGATTGTTTCAATTACTTACGGCCTATCTCGATGTCTGATAACAAAAAAAACCTTGACAAGAACTACAAGTTCAAAGACTTGCTGGTTTATTCTTCTAATGAAAGTTTTGAAGGAAATAAGAAAAAATACCGTCGTGTATTTGAGCAAGCACACACCCAATATGTATATGCGGAGCTGTCTTTTTACAACAAGCTCTTTGATGAGGAAGACTGGGAAAGCAACATTACGCTCAAGTGCTACCGACTGAACTCCGACGGGAAGCGCACAGAGCTGTGCAATCTGCCTGCCTCGAAGGTAATCAAGAAAGAGGAAAACATCGTTATCATTCGCGAAAGCTGGGGTAAGGAAGATGCAGGAACCTATTGGAAAAGAGGTGATTATGAGTGGGAAGCTTATATAGATAATGAGCGCGTGAGCAGCCGTCGTTTTTATATAGAAAGTGGCGGCGATGTGGACAGCGAAAAAAATCCTTACTTCGAGATAGAATCTGTAAAGCTCTACAATGCCCCCTTCGAGGGCTTGCCCAAAGACCAGCGCAAGTACATGGTGCAGTTTCAAGATGCCGAGACGCAATATGTATTTGTAGAGTTTTCGGTAAAAAACCAACAAACACAATCTTGGTATTGTGAGCTTTTATTCAACTTCTACAACGATGTAGGCCAGCTCAAAGGCAGCACTTCGGAGCTGCGCTATGTGGGTGCTGGCGAAGAGTCTTTTGTAGTTACCTCAGGCTGGGGTGCTCAAAACAAAGGCACTTGGTTCAAAGATAAATACCGCTTAGAAGTACTCTTTATGGATACTTTGGTGGGTGTAGTGGCTTTTGATGTAGCCGAAAGCTTTGTAGAGGGTATCCCGCCGCTCTTACAACCCAAAGGCAGTATGCTGCCTTTTATGGCCAATATGCAAGCTTCGCAGGCCAAGGAGCAGTCTTTCGAAGACATTATGCAAGAACTCAAAGAGATGATAGGTCTCAATGGCGTAAAAGAAAAGATAGAAGACTTTGCGCACTATCTCAAATTTTTGAAGTTGCGCCAAGAACAAGGCTTTGAGGAAAGTACGCAATTTAGCTTACACTCGGTGTTTATGGGCAATCCGGGTACAGGTAAAACGACCATCGCCCGTATGATTGGCAAAATCTATAACCAGATGGGGCTTTTGTCGAAAGGAACAGTGCTTGAAGTAGGACGTACAGAATTAGTTGGCAAGTTTATCGGCCAAACAGCCCCCAAAGTACAAGAGATGATAGAAAAAGCCCGCGGCGGCATCTTGTTTATAGACGAAGCCTACTCTTTGGCACGCAAAGGCGACCAAGAAGGCCAAGACTTCGGCAAAGAAGTGATAGAAGTATTGCTAAAGGAAATGTCTGACGGCAAAGGAGATTTGGCAATTATTGTAGCAGGCTACCCCAACGAAATGCAGATTTTCTTGGACTCTAACCCCGGTCTCAAGTCGCGCTTCAACCTTATCTTCCCTTTTCCCGACTACCTGCCTCAAGAGCTGGTAGAGATTTTGGACCTAAAAGCCGAGAAGAAAAATATTGTTTTTCAGGAAGATGCGCGAGATTTTATCAAAAAGCAGCTTACCGAAGCCTATCGCAACCGCGACAAGACCTTTGGCAATGCCCGCTTGGTGGCCTCTTTGGTAGAGGAAGCCAAAATGAACATGGGGCTGCGCATTATCAAAAATGGAAATCTCGAAACGCTTAATTCTACACAGCTCAAAGAAATTACACTCGAAGACGTGCAAAGCGTATTCAAAAAAGGCAAAGGACAACTCCCCGACATTGCCATAGACGAGGCTTTGCTTACCGAATCCATGGACGAACTGAACCGTCTTATCGGAATGAGCAGCGTGAAGGAAGAGGTCGTAGAACTGGTAAAATTGGTGCGTTTCTACCGAGAATCAGGCAGAGATGTACTCAACAAGTTTTCGCTGCATACGGTCTTTACGGGCAATCCGGGTACCGGTAAAACTACCGTAGCACGCATCATTGCCCAAATCTATAAAGCTTTGGGCGTATTGGAGCGTGGGCATTGTGTTGAATGCGACCGACAAGCACTGGTAGCGGGCTTTGTAGGCCAAACAGCCATCAAAACTTCTGAGCGCATCAATGCTGCCATTGGCGGGGTGCTTTTTATAGACGAAGCCTACGCCCTTACCAGCGGTTCCGACAATGACTTTGGCAAAGAAGCCATAGAAACTTTGCTCAAACAGATGGAAGACAAGCGCGGGCAGTTTGCCGTAATTGTGGCAGGCTATCCTGATAATATGCAGATTTTCTTGCAGTCGAACCCCGGCTTGGCCTCGCGCTTCGATATTTATATCAATTTTGAGGATTACCACATGGAAGAGCTGCTCGAAATCGGCTTGGCTATGCTCAAAGCCGAAATGCTCCAGCCCGATGAGGAGGCCTTGGCACAGTTGCGCAATTATTTTGAGTATCTGTACCAAAAACGCGACAAGTTCTTTGGCAATGCCCGCTCGGTACGCAAAGTTGTGCACAAGGCCATCAAAAACCAGCACTTGCGTATGGCCTCCATTCCCAAAGAAGAGCGCAGCGAGGAAATTATCCGCACACTCACCCTTGAAGATGTAAAAGAATTCAATAGCGAGCTGGAAAGCTCCTCACAAGCTAGCGGCTTGGGCTTTAAGCTGGGTGGAAAATCGGCAGGAGCTTAGCCAAAAATACATGGTGGTCCCTCTGCCTTTTTAGCAATTTTCTGAAACATCTTCCTTGGGCAGAGGGTATTATGCATATCAAGTAAACAGAGAAAACCATGACAACGGCAAGCAAATTTCTTGAGGATGCAGAAAGCAAAGCTTTTGACCTACAGCATCGCCAAAAAATCAATCATAATATTGGCAAATACGACAAGGCCGTAGCACAAGGGCTCCTCCAATATACCGACCATGACCTTGCCCGAAGCCGTGCCGCGTATATCAAGAGCCAAACGGTAGCTCATTTGGATGAATTTCTGTTGGAGTTTGAAGAAAACTTTGAAAAAAACGGAGGGCGTGTCATCTGGGCAGAAAATGCCGCCTCGGCGCTCAAGGCCATCTCCGAAATTGCCGCCAAGCACCAAGCGCGCAGCATCGTGAAGTCGAAGTCTATGACTACCGAAGAAATTCATCTGAATGAATTTTTCAAGAAAAAAGGCATCGAAAGCCTCGAAACAGACTTGGGCGAATATATTGTGCAGCTTGCCGGACAAAGGCCTTACCACATCGTTACGCCGGCCATGCACATGTCCAAGGCCGATATTGC
>DAIQNQ010000077.1:0-13740 GCA_036788275.1 Thermonemataceae bacterium | reverse complement strand
CTTTCTTTGGGCATTGCTCAAGGTGCTTATGAAGCCGCTCTGAACTATTCCAAAGAGCGCGAGCAGTTCAATCAATCTATCTCAAAGTTTCAATCTATCGCCTTTAAACTGGCCGATATGGCTACCGAAATAGAGGCTTCGCGCCTGCTCACCTTCCAAGCTGCCGAACTCAAAGACAAAGGCTTGCCCGTAACGACGGCCTCGGCCATGGCCAAGTACTTTGCTTCGGAGGTATGTGTGCGCGTGTCGAACGAAGCAGTACAGATTTTTGGAGGCTACGGCTATGTGAAAGACTTCCCCGTAGAGAAATTCTACCGCGACTCTAAGCTTTGCACCATCGGTGAGGGCACTTCGGAGATTCAAAAATTAGTAATTTCAAGAAATTTGTTGAAGTAGGAAGCTGCTTCCATCTCAAAAAGCGTATATTCGCCTACTCATTGATACGAATAGGGACTATGCGCTTTTTTTATATATGGATAATACTCTTGTCGGCTGGGCTGCTCTGGCAGTGCAACCCAGCCAAAATGACCAAAAAGCAGCAAGCCAAAGACAGCCTTTGGGTAGAGATATTGCCTGCCGGAAAGCATCGCCTCCAAAGCGGCGCTGAGCAATTTTTGCAATACTTGCCTTTGTTAGAGGGCAAGCGCGTGGGCTTGGTGGTCAATCATACAGCGCATATAGGCCGTAAACACCTGCTCGATACCCTGCTGGCAAGGGGTGTACAAGTGCAGAAGATTTTTGTACCTGAGCACGGCTTCCGCGGCGAGGCCGATGCAGGCGAAAATATAGACAACAGCTACGACCGCGCCACAGGTCTGCCGATTGTATCTTTGTATGGTAATCAAAAAAAACCTGCACAAGCGCATCTTGCCGATATAGATCTGATACTTTTTGATATACAAGATGTCGGTGCTCGCTTTTATACGTATATCAGCACCTTGCATTATGTAATGGAAGCTTGTGCCGAGCAACAAAAGCAACTCTTGGTACTTGACCGCCCCAATCCCCACGGCGATTATACCGATGGCCCAGTACTCGAAAAGGAATTTGCTTCTTTTGTGGGCTTGCACCCAATCCCTGTGGTATATGGCCTTACGATGGCCGAGCTGGCCAATATGATTAACGGCGAGGGCTGGCTGGCTAATAGCCTCCAATGCCCCTTGCTCATTGTGCCTATGCGGCATTATCAGCGCAGCAAGCGGTATAGCCTGCCGCTGCCCCCCTCGCCCAACCTCCCCAACGACCAAGCTATTGCGCTCTACCCCTCTCTCTGCTTTTTTGAGGGCACCATTATCAGTGTGGGGCGTGGTACACCCTCTCCCTTTCAAGTATTAGGCTATCCGCATCGGGCTTTCGGAGATTTTGAGTTTCGTCCACAGCCCGGCAAAGGTGCCAAAAAGCCCCTTCACGACAATCAGCTTTGCTATGGCATAGACCTGCGGCAAGCGACCATAGCAAGGCGCTTGGATTTGCAGTACTTGATAGATTTTTATCAAAAAGCACCTGATAAAAAGCAATTCTTTACTAACTTTTTTGATAAATTGGCAGGAAATAGCACTTTGCGTAAGCAAATCACTGATGGACTAAGCGAAGAAGAAATACGTGCCTCGTGGAAAAAAGACTTAGAAAATTATCATACAATACGTGAAAAATATTTGATTTATCCTTAGAATAACCCCTCTTATGAATTGGATAGAAAGACTACAAAATCGCTGGGGCGTGCAAAGCGCCGGACAGGTATTTGTCATTCTGCTGGTATTTGCCCTTACGGGATTTTCGGCCATGTACCTCAAAATTCCTGTATTTCGAGCTTTGGGTATTGATGCCGCTACGCCTTGGTGGCAACGCAGCTTGGTTTGGATGCTCACCATCCTACCTGCTTATCAGGTCTTGCTCTTGGGATATGGCTTTTTGTTGGGGCAGTTTCGCTTTTTTTGGGAATTTGAAAAAAGGATGTTTCGATTCCTTACAGGCCAAAAGCAAAAAAGACCTTAACAAGGTCTTTTCTATTTCTTTTTCTTACTTTTCTTGTCTTCTTCTTTCTTGACATCACCGCTCACATAGCTCATCGCACAGCGGAAGCCGATGGTGGCAGAGCTTCTGTTTTCTTCCATAAAGCGGCGCGTTCCGGGTGAGAGCCAGTAGGCCACATCTTTCCAAGAACCTCCTTTATATACACGATAGCGGCTTTTACTTTCCTCATCTTGCTCCAAAATTCTTCCAACAAGCGTATTGGGAAAGGTTACAAAATTATCGCTGTTTACAGAGCCTGCATCTTTGATAACAACAGAAGTATCTATTTGTGCTGCACGTGGGTCGTAGAGCAATATATGTGGGTTCATTTTGGACTCGAAGGTGGAGTCAGAAAAAATAGAAGCCCGTTTCAGAAGCCGATAATCCTCAAAATCTTTGAACGATTGGTACTCATCTTTGCGAATGGCAAATTTCTCATCATCAATATAATAAGCTTCATCCACCCATTCGTTTACATTGCCTGCCATATTATAGATGCCAAAGTCATTGGGCGGATACGCATAAATCCACTCTGTAAGCATCGCACCATCATTTTGCCTTCCGGCTACACCCGCATAATCACCTCTACCTCTTTTGAAGTTGGCCATAAACTGCCCCATATTTTTCTTGTATGGATTGCGCAAATAGCGTCCATCCCAAGGATAAATACGTGGCTTCTTTTCGCGGGTATCATCGTATTGTGTCGCATCATTGGCCTTGGCAGCATACTCCCACTCGGCTTCGTTGGGGAGGCGATAGTCGGGCAATTGGATTACCTCCTTCTGCTCTTCTGCCTTAATCATTGTTCCTACATCTATTTTATTGTTGCGATACACGCCTGTATAGCGGTCTTTGTTTTGTAAAACATCATTGACCATCTTGGTGCGCCATTTACAGAAATCTTGTGCTTGCAACCAAGATACACCTACCACCGGATACATTCGGAAACCCGGATGACGCAAATAATTGTGCACATAAGAGTCATTGAAAGAGCTTTCAGATGCCCAAACGGTAGTATCGGGCATCAACACAAGTTTTTGGTATTCTTCGAGCGACATGTGTGAGGGAATATCCGACTGGTCTTTTTCATAGAAAGACATGTATTCTAACCAATGCAGATTGGCCACCTCTGTTCTGTCCATATAAAAAGAAGGGACATACACGCGTGTTAGGTCTGTCTTTGCAAGGTTAAACATATCCTCTTCGAGCATTCCCATCACAAAAGAGCCTCCTTCTACATATACCAGATTAGGGCCTGCCACTTGCCCGCTGAATTGTGCCAGATGAAAGCTATTTACGTTGGAGGAGTCGTTGTAGGGAATTCCCGAAACAGCACTTACTTGGCCTCCTTCTGTAATATTTTCATTTGATTGGAATTCAACCCCTTTCTTTTTCTTAAACAAAGAGCAAGCAGAGCACAATGCAACTAAAAAAATAAGTATATGATAGCTATTTTTGTGCATAATACCTTAGCAACAATAAAGCGCTTGTAAGCATATAAAGGTGAATCGGAACAATCTTCATTTTACTAATAAACATAAAAAGGCTTTGGAATATATGTCAAAGCCTTTTTACGAACAAAACCGCTTTGGGTTTTATTTTTTCAACTTTCTAGGATCATTTTTTCTGCGCTTCTCCCCATCATTTTCTCCTGCCATAATCATCGCGCATCTGAATCCGATGTCATCGGTACTCTTTGTCTTATCCAAGAAGCGTCTTGTTCCGGGAGCCAGCCAATAGGCTACATCTTTCCAAGAACCGCCTTTATATACGCGAGAATTATCATCTACCAAAGAGATTGCCATAGCTACGGGCGTTCCATTATTGTCGCCTATTTTATTGTAAGCATCAGCAGGATCTTCATATACTGACTTGGTAGGGTCTGAACGCAGCTTGGTAGAGTCTAATTGCAAACGACGCACAGGGTTGAGGTCATCTACATCTTCAAAAGACAAGGGACGATACACATCTTCTACCCATTCGTTTACGTTGCCTGCCATATTGTAGAGGCCGTAGTCGTTGGGAGGATAAGCATATACCCATTCAGTAATAAGTGCACCGTCGTTTTGCTTACCGGCAATCCCTGCATAATCACCACGTCCGCGTTTGAAGTTGGCAAGAAATGTTCCCATCTGTTTTCCGTAAGGATTACGAAGGGCGTGTCCATCCCAAGGATATACACGGCCATTGGCTTGGTTCTCGTCATCGTATTGGGTACCTATCATTCCTTTGGAAGCATATTCCCACTCAGCTTCGGTAGGGAGGCGATAATCAGGCAATACTACACCTGTTTCGAGAGGAATTTTGTCTCCGGGCTTAATTTCGTTGAGCTTACCATCTTTATCTTTTTTCTTAGCTTCTGCAAAAAGATATTCGTTTACTGCTCTTGTTCTCCACTTACAGAAAGCTTGTGCTTGCACCCAAGAAACACCCACTACGGGGAAAAGACGGAAGCCGGGATAACGGAGGTAATTAGATACGTAAGAATCATTGAAGGCTTTTTCGCTAGCCCACACGGTAGTATCGGGCAACAGTTGCTCGAAAGTGAGACTATCAGGAATCTGACCTTGGTTTTGGGCTTTGCTGTAAAAGTTAAGGAATTCTAACCAGTGTACATTGGCTACTTCCGTTCTGTCCATATAAAAAGACTGCACACTAATGGTACGCTCTTTATTGTCTCTGGTGTATAAAATATCTTCTTCTCCTGAACCCATCACGAAGCGACCTCCCTCGATGAATACCAAGTTAGGGCCATCAGGTTGCCCCAGATATTCTCTTACCACAAAGGCTGTTACATTGTTGGTGGTATCTTCGAGGTTGTAAGGGATACCTGTTACTTGGCTGACCATCCCTTTTTTATGCACACCCGTACTTGATTGTACTTGCATCTCAAAGCCTCGGTCATCACCCTTCTTCTTGAAGAGCTTACAAGACCCTAAAAGACTGAGGAGAAGGCCTGCAAAGAGGAGTTTGTTGAAAAACGGCACACTTCTATTCATAACTTGATTTATTTATCGATAAAATACACCTTGTTTCTTGAGTTTCTTAGCATTTTTTGTACCAAAACGTATCATTACTTGTATAGGTTACAAATTAAAACACGTTCCTCTGATACAATATTAGCTATAAGGATACAAATTGCAAAAAATTATGAGAAAAAAAATGCAAAAAGGCATTTTTCTTCTCATAATCAGGGCTTCTTCTTAGTTGAACAAGAGACTTTAATTGCTAATATAATCTACTGTCAGGTTCTCATCCACGGCTTTTTGTACCAATTCCGCAACGACAGGAATAGAGTGATGCAACTGCTCAAAAGAATCTATCACAAAGTACTGCGACTGATAGCGATCTTTGATATAATGAGTATTGAAAATAGTTTCTACATCAAAAGGTACATGACGAGGCACATCGCTCAGCGCATACGCTGTCTCGCCACTCGACGACAAGATGCCCGCTCCGTAAATACGCATGCCCTCCGGCTCTCGAATCAGGCCAAACTCAACTGTGTACCAATACAATCGGCCTACCAGTTCAATAATGTTGGGATTTTCTATGTGGGGAAGTATAATTTCGCTCAATTCGCGCAAAAACTCGCAGAGATGAGGGTTAGTGAGCAAAGGAATATGCCCAAATACATCATGAAACATATCCGGCTCTTCGAGGTATTCCAGCTGCTCCATTTTTCGCAGCCAAGTGCTTGCAGGAAAGCGCTTTTGGCGAATCAGTTCAAAAAACTCACGGTTGGGAATCAATCCTTCAACTACGTGAATCTGCCAGCCGGTATAGCTTGCCAAGCGCTCGTTCACCTCCTCGAAGTGAGGCACCCGTTCGGGTACAAAGCCTACGCGTTTGATGCCCTCCAGATACTCTTCGGTAGCCTTACCGGGGAGCTTGGCTATTTGTCTTTCAAAGAGTATCTGCCACACTTGATGGTCTTGAGCGGTATATTTCTCATACTCTTGTCGCATATCAATTGGGATTTTTAGCATATTTTATTGAACTTTACAAATATAACAGATTTTGAAAGAAAAACGTACAAAGGTCTTAAAATAAAAAAACCTCATACAAAATGTATCAGGTGAGCTTAAAAGCAACATATACGAACTATCGCTCCTGATACCTATAAGGTAGGGTAATAATAGTAAGTGTTGTATGTGCAGCTTTGTTTCATTGAAGTAAAGCTAAAAAAGATTTTTGAATGGTGCAAAATTTTTCGTGAAAAAAATAGAATATTTGTCTTTTAAAATATCCATCGTCCCACAAGCATTTCATCAATCCGTCTCAACCTTGGAACTTCTACACAAATATTTTCCCGACCTCAGCCCTCTCCAGATACAACACTTCGCGCAATTGGAGGCGCTCTACAAAGAATGGAACGAGCGTATCAATGTCATCTCTCGCAAAGATATTGACTTGCTTTATGAGCGGCACATTCTCCACTCACTGGGCATTGCCAAGGTGATTCGCTTCAAAGCCCAAACAAAAATATTAGATGTAGGCACTGGTGGAGGCTTTCCGGGCATTCCTTTGGCCATTCTTTTTCCTGAGGCAGAGTTTCATCTGATAGATTCTATAGGCAAAAAAATAAAGGTAGTAGAAGCAGTGGCAGAGGCATTAGGCCTCCAAAATGTGCGGGCTACCCAGATGCGCGCCGAGCAAAGCGCAGTGCGTCATTATGATTTTGTGGTCAGCAGGGCGGTTACGCGCAGCCGAGAGTTTTGGGGCTGGGTGAATAACAAGATTTCCCGCAGCTCCTTCAACGAACTTAACAACGGCATACTGCATCTCAAAGGTGGTGATTTGGAGGAGGAACTTACCGAAATGAACAAAAGCTATCAGATATTTGCCCTGAGCAATTATTTTGAAGAAGAATTTTTTCTTACCAAAAAAGTAGTGTATATTCCTTATCACCCTGCCTCCTAAACTTTTGTACACTATGGCTTTTTCTGCTTATTTTTCTCTGTATTTCTTTACACTCCTCAGTATCTTGGCCTGTGATAGCAAACCTTCAGCCCAACTCACACAAGTTAAGGCTTCTACCAAAAGTACTCCCATAAGTACAATGCCCTTGCTGGTGGTGGCAGGCTTCGACAGAGACAAAGAGCGGATTTCGCTCAATGAATTGGGCAAAGCCTATTGTGCCGGAGAGGTCTATGTAATGGCGCATCTACAAGAGCCTCTGACTAAAATGTTTCAGTGCCAAGGCGGCAAGGTGCTTGCCTCGCTCAAAGACTTTGTACCTCTCGCCAAAAAGCACTTGCTCATTACTGATTTGCGCCATCTGAGCCCACAGTTTCGTGCTATTCCGGTAGAGGGTGCTTCGTTTTTTGACAATCCCAAACAGTATCCGCTCTACCAACAAGGCAGCGATGGGCAAGCTTTCGATTTTGAAGGGCAAATCACCAAATTTACCCTCACAGGCGTAACCGCCATGACACGGCGCTTAGGCCCGGTACTCAACCAAAAAGGTACAAAATGGCTGACTGAGAAAGTAATCCACGAATTTAAAAAATCTGACTGGGTGCATATCAGCAACGAAGTAAGCTTTAAGGCGGGCTGCGGCTTTAATACCGGAAGGCAGTTTTGCAGCTTAGAAGCTCATTTTCAAGCGCTCAAAGACCTCGGCACCAACATCGTAGAGCTTACCGGCAACCACAACCTCGACCACGGTAAGGAGCCTTATCTGCAAACTTTTGAATGGTACAAAAAGAACAATATGCAGACTTTTGGCGGAGGTACTACCCCCGAAGAAGCCCAAAAGCCGCTGCTGATGCCTCTGAAAGACGGAAAATTAGTAGCTTTTGTGGGCTACAACGAACTCTGCCCCTTGGGAGAATGCTACACCCAGCAGTACAAAATGGGCGCAAATCCTTACGACAGCCTCAAGGCACGCAAACAAATACAGGCGCTGCGCCAAAATCCACAGGTTTCTTATATTATTGTAGGTGTACAATTTGGCGAGGTGGACTCCTACGCCCCTACCAAAAGCCAAGCGCGTATTTCGCGCTACTTGCTCGACTGCGGTGCCGATATGGTCTATGGCTCGCAGGCGCATCAAGTACAGCAGATAGAATTTTATAAAGGCAAGCCCCTGCTCCACGGCTTGGGCAATTTCCTCTTCGACCAAACCCACCGTGTAGGCGTGCGGCAGGCCTATTTTATCCACCATTATTTCTTTGAAGGAAAAATCGTACAATCTGTGCCCGTATTTACCTTTGAGTCGGAGGAAATACGGCCTGAAATAGCCACTGCCGAGCAAGCCGCCGCCATGAAAAAGGTAGTGTATGTAGGTGCCCTGCTGTATGGCAAGTGGTAGAAGGCCGCACCAAAGTGCAAAAACATATACAAGTTTAACGAAATTCTGTAACAGAAAAAGGCACTACGAGATGTTATCTTTGTGAATCACTTAACCGTAGATGTCTCATGAACACATTTCAATATCGTAGCAATATACAATGCAATGGCTGTGTAAAAGCCGTAAGTGCCTTTCTGAACGAAGCTCCCGGCATTGCCCATTGGGCAGTAGATACCGCCCATCCCGACAAAATCCTTACCGTAGAAAGTGAAAGCCTCAGCAGCCAAGACATCGAAGCCTTGGTGCAAGAAGCCGGATTTGAACTCAAAGCCCTCTAAAGCCATGCCCGAAAGCGTAAAACTCCAAATAGAAGGCATGGACTGTACCAACTGTGCCTTGGGCATTGAGCGCTTCCTCCAGAAAAAAGGCCTCGCCGATGCCCACGTAAATTTTACCAATGCCGAAGCGCACTTCAGCCTGCCCGACCCGCAAGCCCTGCCCGAAATTGTATCGGGTATCGAAAAACTCGGCTATCGTATTCTCAGCAAAGAAATGCCTCAAAAGCAAGCTTGGTGGAGCTTGGAGCGGAAATTTTATATTTCGCTGCTCTTTACCCTTCCCCTGCTGCTGCACATGTTTTTGAGTTGGCATTGGCTGCATCAGCCTTATGTACAGCTGGCTTTGGCTTTGCCTGTACTTTTTATTGGCTGGGCGCACTTTGGTCGCAATGCTTGGTACTCACTCAAAACAGGTATTGCCAATATGGATATGCTCATTGTATTGGGTAGTAGCAGTGCTTTTGCATATAGCCTGTTTGGTACTTTGGCACAGCTCGGCCCGGATTTCCTTTTTTACGAAACTGCCGCCAGCATTGTGAGTATTGTGCTTTTGGGCAATTTGATGGAGCATAGAGCCGTAAGAAAGACTACCTCATCGGTAGAGGCTCTCGTGCAGCTCCAAGCCTTGCAAGCCAAACGCTTGCATACAAAACAAAGTGAGGGCGCACTGCAATACGAAGAAGTACCCGCTCATACACTCCGTCTTCAAGATTGGGTGTTGGTAAACAGCGGCGACAGTATCCCTGCCGACGGGCGCATCGTATGGGGCAGTGCCAGCCTCAACGAGGCCATGATTTCGGGTGAGAGCCTGCCCGTAGAAAAAGGCATCGGTGCCGAAGTAATCGGTGGTACGCAAGTGCTGCAAGGCAGCCTCAAAGTAGAGGTACAAGCCGTGGGCAAAAGCACCGTATTGGCACAAATCATTGAATTAGTCAAAAATGCCCAAAGCAAAAAACCACAGATTCAGCGTCTTTCCGACCGTATCAGTGCCATTTTTGTACCTACGGTAATAGGTATCGCCTTGCTTACCTTTGCGCTAAATTGGATGATAGAAAGCGAAGTACAAGCTGTCATACTCAGGGCAGTGGCCGTATTGGTGATTGCTTGCCCCTGTGCGATGGGTTTGGCAGTGCCTACGGCGGTGGTAGTAGCCATTGGCAGGGCAGCGCATCACGGGGTACTCATCAAAGGGGCAGACACCTTGGAGCGGCTCAATCAAGTACAAAATATTGTATTCGACAAAACGGGCACACTCACCACAGGCGATTTTCTGATTCAGAAGATAGAAATTTTAAATACACACGCTGAGGAAGAAATAAAAAGTATCTTGCTGGGCTTGGAGCAACACTCCTCCCACCCGATTGCACAATCTATCATCAAGGCTTTGGCACAAAATCCTGCCAAAGATTTTGTAAAAGTGGAGGAACAAGCTGGCTTAGGCATTATGGGTACCGATAGCGAAGGCCGTCAGTACCGCTTAGGCTCTTTCAAATTGCTCCAAAATAGTGAAGCGCTTCGCCCGGAAGCAAGCTTGTATCTTTTTGAGCAAGAAACACTCATTGCCCGCGTGTATCTGCAAGACGAAGCAAAAGCTTATAGCAAAGAAATAATTACTTTCTTTAAGCAAAAAGGTCTCAAAACCATTTTGCTCAGCGGCGACAAGGCCGAAAAATGTCAAAGTCTTGCACAAGCGCTCGGTATAGACGAAGTGCATGCCGAAAAATCTCCCCAAGAAAAGCTTTCTATCATCGAAGAGCTTTCTCGGCAAGTTGTTACAGCCATGGTAGGCGATGGCATCAACGATGCCCCTGCCCTTAGCAAGGCCTCGGTGGGTATTTCCCTCAGCAATGCTACACAAGTAGCCATGCAAGCAGCCCAAGTGGTACTGCTACGAGGAGAGCTCAAACACTTGCAACGTGCCTTTGAAACAGGGCAGCACACCGTGCGTGTCATCAAGCAGAATCTCTTCTGGGCTTTTTTCTATAATGTAATGGCTATTCCTTTTGCGGCTATTGGCTTGCTCAGTCCGATGATAGCGGCCTTGGCCATGGCCTTCTCCGATGTGATGGTAATAGGCAACTCGCTACGCCTGAGAGGACTCGTAGGCAAAACAAAAAATCTGTAATAAGAAAGTTTAGGCAATAGCGAGGGCTGCTACACTCAAAGCTTCGACAGGTTGTGTTTGTAGCATTTTCAGGCAAGCTTGCATGGTAGCGCCGGTAGTAACCACATCATCTACCAACAGGATATGCTTGCCTTGCACCGCCTCTACCTCGGCGACTTCAAAGATGCTATCTACATTTTCCCAGCGCTCGAAGCGCCCTTTGCGGGTTTGGGTGGCGGTATTTTTATTGCGGAGCAGTAAATCTTCTCGAAAAGCGAGTCCTAAACCTTCTGCAAGCCCTTTGGCAAAACAAGCGGCTTGGTTGTAGCCTCTTTGGCGAAGCTTTTCGGCATGTAAAGGTATGGGCAATACCAAGTTGAAGGGAGGCTGATAACCCACAGCGCGGAGGTCGGCGGCATAGAGCCTGCCCAGATATACACCCAATGCAGGCTGCTGTTTGTATTTCAGCGCATGCAAAAGCTTTTGGGTTTTGCCTCCTTTACTAAATTTCAAGAAGGCTAAGCTATGCGCCAAGGCAGGCAGCCCCCAGAATTTTTCGTGTAGGGGGTTGTCTTGGGGGTACTGATGAAAATGTGTTTTAGATAAAAAACCAATACACTTGGTGCAGAGGTGCTGTTCGCCTTTCCACAAAGCATTGCCGCAGGAAAAGCAAACCTCTGGAAAAACCATTGCCAAAAAATCGGTGAGCAAAGCCTCCCATTTCACCATGTGTATTGGTCATTACAATTGTCCTCTAAGCTGTCCGGCATTGCTCTGAAGCATTCTTTCGGCATCTTTTTTATGTGCCAAAGTATGGTTTTCTGCTTCAGAAGCTTTTTTGAGTTCTTGCTCCATTTGCTGTATAGCAGCCATTACTTTTTGCTCCATACGCTGCATACGCTCGTATATATCTTTGGCAGCAGCGGCTACGTGGGCTTTGTCTTGGTGGGCAATCTCTTCTACCTCTTTCAGCATATCTTCCACGCGTTCGTGCAGGAGGCGCTCATCTCTGCCAACAATCAGTTCTTTTACGGCATTCATCTTGGTAAAGCGTCCGCCACGTTGCCCCATTTCATAGGCTTGCTCATTGTTCAAGAAGATATACTCTTCCTTTTGGCGCAGCTTATCGGCTTCATTGATAATCTGCGGCAAAGCCTTGTACATATCTTGGAGCTGTATCTGGAACTGTTTGCGGTTTTCTTCTAAAATGGCCGTAAACATGTTCTTCATCTCCCCTACCTGCTTTTCGTAGTCTTTACGGTTTTCAGAAAGGATAGAGGTAAACAAGTCTTTCATACCCCCCAATCTAGATTCGCTCTCTTGCTTGTCAGGGTTTAGTACAGCTTCTTTATAGCTCGATACCTCTTCGGGTTGGAGGTTTTCAGGCTGCTTTTTATCTTCGAAATCGTGTTTTGTAATATCTTCCATAGAAAACTATTGGGCTAAGGATTTGGAAATTTGCTCAAATACATTGCTCAAATTTTGGCGACTGATGTGCGCTTGGCGATGTGCTTCAAGGTCTTGCTTGGCGCTTATCTGCACTTGGTTGATTTTCTCGATAAGCTTCTGCTCAAGGTTTTCCACAGCATTGAAAAGCTCTATCTTCACCTCGTCCACCTTCACGGAGATTTCGGTGCGGTAGTTTTCCATCTGCTTCTTGAGTCCATCCAATTGGTTGTTATAGGACTTGATTTCCTCGCCAAAAATCAGCTTTTTTACTTCGTCTAAGCGATTGTACTGGGTGTCATTTGCGTTTTCCATGAGAAAAGAGCGTGTTTTGTTGAACAAATTTGGCTATAAATATAAGGAATTAAAGATAATACAAAAAAAGATTATTCAAGAATCAAGTTAAAATTAAAAAAAATATCAGACATTTATACCATTCTAAGGCCAATTTTGTTTTTTTTGTGCCCAAATCTACCCTTACTCTTTACATATCACATGGACTTAATTCAGGAGTTTAGCGACTACAGAAGCAAAATGAACGAAAAAATATTGGGTGCTGACAACCTGATATTGAAACGTTTTTTCAATCTTGACACCAACTGCTATGCCGAGGGGGCGCTCTCGGTGGCCGTCAAAGAAATGCTCGGCTTGGCCTGCTCGATGGTGCTGCGCTGCGACGATTGCATCAAGTACCACTTAGGCAAATGCTATGAAGCGGGTATCTCTAAAGAGCAAGTTTTTGAGGTTTTTGCCATTGCCAACTTGGTGGGCGGCTCGATTGTGATTCCACATCTACGCCGTGCCGTAGAGTATTGGGAGGCATTGGAGGCGCAAGGCCAATCTTAATCTTTCACATTAACTTTTTGCTTATGTCCAAAAAAACAGACCCTAACCCTATCAACATCGAGCTTCCAGAAGCTCTGGAAGATGGCATTTATGCCAACTTGGCGATGATTGCCCACTCACCCAGCGAGTTTATCATAGATTTTATCAGCATTATGCCCGGCATGGCCAAGGCCAAGGTGAAATCGCGTATCATTGTATCGCCTGAGCACGCCAAGCGCCTGCTGGCAGCTTTGGAAGACAATATCGAAAAGTATGAGCGCAGCTTTGGCAGTATCAAAAGTACAGAAAACGACTTCGGTCTGAACCTCAACTTTGGAGGCCCCGTGGGCGAAGCTTAATTTTATAAATTTATTTTTCTGTATATTGAACTTTCTCTTTAGGAAAATTGTAAACAGTAAGCACAAGGGGTTGACTGGTTTTGACAGCATGTACTTGTGAGTTGCTTGCACGCCGGGTAATGGAGGTATCCCGTAAATCTGTCTTTCAAACAATACCTGGCGAAAATAACTACGCCCTCGCTGCTTAATCAGAGATTAAATAGCTTGTGTTCCTGCCGAGAGCTACCGCTTTAAGGCTTTTGGCTATCAGGAGCATCGAACTCATTAAAGCTGGCAAAGGTGCTGTTGCGACACTTTTGTAAGACAAAGCGACTAAGGCCGATGCGCGGGTTGGTTTTGTACCTTGCATCTGCCCGACAA
>DAIQNQ010000076.1:0-14029 GCA_036788275.1 Thermonemataceae bacterium | reverse complement strand
GTGCTTCCTTCTTCTTCCAGCCTTCTATTTCCGGCTTTAGTTTGATGGTTTTTTTGCCTATGTTTAGTGTTTTTGTGGCGCACTTCTTTTTGTTGTTGCGCAGGGCTTGGCTGGGAGAGCTTATTTTCATTGTTTTCTTTGTACCTATGGCTTTTCTGCCTTTGGCCTTGCAGAAGTCGTGGATACCGATTCAATATCAGTATATTTCTACCGAAAAGCTTTTTGCAAAGCCCGTTACTGTAAAAAAAGTATATTTAGAAAACAAGAAAGTGTGGACAAGTGCCTCCGATTTGGGTGTATATCGCATAGGCAGCCCTGCCACGGCCTATCTCAATGCACGTTATCTGCAATTACACCTCGAAAAAGCCAATCAGTACCGCGTATTGTCGGAGATGTACACCTTTTGGCTACAACAAATGCCTGATACTGTGATTGATACCAAGGGACTTGTGCCCCAGCTTTTTGCACAAATACCCGCTCTGGCCTTGCGCTACGAGCAAGTAGGCGAAGGGCTGTATGTACGGAAGCAAGAGCAGCCTTAGCCTCCGGCCATGGCCGAGAGCAGCTCAAAGGCTTGCTTCAGAGAAAGCACCTCATCAAGTACCACCATTTGCTTTTTGTTAAATTCTTTCAGGCGTGCTTTTCTGCCGTGTTTCTGTACAAAAGTGAGCACCTTGCCAAAAGCTTCAGAGGCAAAGTACTTGTCTTTATTTATAAAATAGCCCTTTAAGTTGCCCCCTTTGAGGGTGAGTTTTTCAAAGCCGATTTTTTCGGCCAGCCAGCGCAATTTTACCATCTCAATAAGGTCTTCTACTTCGCGCGGGAGCTTTCCGAAGCGGTCTATCAGGCCTTGGCGGAAGGCTTGCAGCTCTTCTTCCGATTGGGTGTTGTCGAGTTGGTTGTAGAGGCTGAGGCGCTCCGAAATATTGGCGATGTAGGTGTCGGGAATAAGAATCTGGAAGTCAGTCTCTATCACACAGTCCACATGTAGCAATTCTTGCAGGTTGAGGTCGCTCTTAAACAAGTCCTTGAATTCCTCTTCTTTCAGCTCTTGTACGGCCTCGTCCAATATCTTGTGGTACATCTCGAAGCCAATGTCGCTGATAAAACCACTTTGCTCGCCGCCCAGCAGGTTGCCTGCGCCACGGATGTCGAGGTCGCGCATGGCTACTTTGAAACCGTCGCCCAAGTCGGAAAACTCTTCGAGGGTTTGGAGGCGCTTGCGCGAATCGGTGGTAAGGCCGGCCATCGAGGGGATAAGCAAATAGCAAAAGGCCTTTTTGTTGGAGCGCCCCACGCGACCGCGCATCTGGTGAAGGTCGGAGAGGCCAAACATATAAGCTTGGTTGATGATGATGGTATTGGCATTGGGGATGTCTAAGCCCGACTCGATGATATTGGTAGAGAGCAACACGTCGTAGTCGCCCTCAATGAATTTCATCATTACTTTTTCTAATTGGCTGCCTTCCATTTGCCCGTGGGCAACACCTATTTTGGCATCAGGTACCAATTTGAGAATCATATTGCCAATAGACTCGATGTCGGCCACGCGGTTGTGTACAAAAAACACCTGTCCGCCGCGATTCAGCTCAAAGCTTACTGCATCGCGTATAAAGTCCTCACTGAAAGTACGCAGCTCCGTAGTTACGGGCTGGCGGTTGGGCGGCGGCGTGGCAATCACGGAAAGGTCGCGTGCGCCCATCAGCGAGAAGTGCAAGGTGCGGGGAATGGGCGTGGCCGTAAGCGTGAGGCAATCTATGTTGAGCTTAAATTCTTTGAGTTTTTCTTTGTCTTTTACGCCAAATTTCTGCTCTTCATCAATAATAAAAAGGCCTAAATCTTTGAATTTTACATCTTTGTTGAGCAGGCGGTGTGTGCCTATCAGGATGTCCACATGGCCTTTGGCGGCAGCTTCAAGGGTTTCTTTTACCTGTTTGGTACTTTTGAAGCGGTTGATATATTCTACACGGCAGGGCAGCTGCGAAAGCCTTTCTGCAAAAGTACGATAGTGCTGCATCGCCAGTACGGTAGTAGGCACGAGTACGGCCACTTGCTTGCCATTGTCCACCGCCTTGAAGGCCGCTCTGATGGCAATTTCCGTTTTGCCGAAGCCCACATCGCCGCATACGAGCCTGTCCATGGGGTGGCCTTGCTCCATATCGTTTTTTACATCTTGGGTAGCCTTGGCTTGGTCGGGGGTATCTTCATACAAAAACGAAGACTCCAACTCGGCTTGCAGGTAGCTGTCTTTGCCAAAGGCGAAGCCCCGTGCATAGCGCCTTTTGGCATAAAGGCTTATCAGCTCCTTGGCAATGTCTTTTACTTTTTTCTTGACTTTGTTCTTTTTGTTCTCCCATTCCGGCGAGCCCAATTTGCTGATAGTTGGGTGATTCCCTTCTTTTCCACTGTACTTCGATATTTTGTGGAGGGCGTGAAGGTTTACATAAAGCAGGTCATCATCTTTGTAAACCAGCCTTACGGCCTCTTGCATTTTGCCGTTTACTTCTACTTTTTCTAAGCCGGCAAAGCGCCCTACGCCGTAGTCTATATGTACCACAAAGTCGCCGGGCTGCAAGGTTTTGAGCTCTTTGAGGGTAAGCGCCTTGCTTTTGGAGAATTTGGGTTTGGTTTTGTAGCGGTAGAATCGCTCAAATATTTGGTGGTCGGTATAGCACACGATCTTACGGTCGTGGTCTATAAAGCCCTCTCGGAGGGAGATGGGCAAAATTTGCACTTGGAGAAGAGGGTCTATCTCTTCAAAGATATTGCGAAGTCTGTCACTTTGTTGGAGCGACTCGGAGGCGATGATGTTGGTGTATTGCTTGGCTTGGTTGTAGGCAAGGTCTTCGGCGAGCTTTTTAAAGTCTTTGTTGAAAGAGGGCTGCGGATTTATCTTAAAATGCTGTTCGCTGTCTGTTTTGAGATAAAAATTGCGCCCAAACTCTATACAAAAAAACTGGCTTAGCTTTTTTCTAAAAGCCACCCGTGTTTCAAAGAGCAGCTCCGGCGCAGAGATGACCTGCGTTTGATTGCTGGCATCTAAGATTTCCGTGAAGGTATTTTGGGCTTTTTCAAAGCATTTGTCAATGACTTCGTAGCTCAGCGCAATGTTCTTGAACCAAAGCTGCGTATGTGGGGGCAAGTATTCCAAGAAAGACTCGCGGGTTTCATAGAGCAGCTTGCTTTGTACATTCGGAATGATGGATACGCTCTGGAGCTTTTTTACGGAAAGTTGGCTCTCAGGGTCGAAGCTTCGGATACTCTCTATTTCATTGCCCATCAGCTCGAAGCGATAGGGCAGCTCATTGGCAAAGGAAAAAATATCCAAAATACCCCCTCTGATGGCAAACTGCCCGGGCTCATATACAAAATCTGTCTTCTCAAAGTCGTACTCTACAAGCAGCTCCGTGATAAAGTTGAAGTCTAAGCGATCGCCCACTTTGGCCGAAAAAGTATGCTCCAAGAGGGAGCGCTTGTTGATCACCTTTTCGCTGAGTGCCTCTGGGTAGGTGATGATAATCTCGCCTTGGGGCGCTTTGTGGCTAATTTTGTTGAGCACCTCGGCGCGCATCAGTACATTGGCATTTTCTATCTCTTGGTAGCTGTAAGGTCTTTTGTAGGAGGTAGGAAAAAGCAAGACCTCCTTTTGTGTACCTAGCAGGTTTTGGAGGTCGTATTGGAAGTAAGCCGCTTCTTCGCGGTCGTGCATCACCAGCACATGGTATTTTTCGGGAAAGTTCTGATAAGAAAGTGCCACCAAAACGGCATCCAAGCTGCCCACAAGCCCTTTGAGCTGCAAGCGCTCGGGCGTATTTTTTTTGAGATGTTCAAGGAAAGCGGCAATAAAGCTATCGTGCTGATAGAGCGATAAAAAGTCGGCAGTTTTCAAAGATGAATCTGAGGTTGAGTACTAATAAAATCGGACACTTGTCCCAATAACGCTAAGCACTTGCAAGATGTTTTCAGATACGAAAACCTCTCAAAAACTCCTCTACAAACATACGCTTTTTGCCCTCCAGCTGTAGCTCTTGTACTGCCAAAAGGCCTTGTCCTGTTTGGAAGGCCAAGAAATGCTTGCCATCAGTATAAAAATCGCCTACGGCAAGCGGCGCAGGAGGCGAGGGAAGCACGGCATCGAGCTGTACCCGAAAGATTTTGCAGTGCTTGCCCTGTAGGACTGTCCAAGCGGCAGGAGCGGGCGACACGCCCCTTACGAAGCAGTCTATTTCCTGGGGGCTTTGCTGCCAGTTGATTTGGCAATGTTCCTTAAAAATCTTTGGTGCATGCGTTACCACGCCCTCCTGAGGCTGGCGAGGTACTTCTCCTTGTTCGATGGCTTGTACGGTTTTGAGCACCAAATCGGCTCCTTTTATTTTGAGGCGCTCGTAGAGGCTGCCTGCATCGTCGTGGGGGAGGATAGGCTCTTTTTCTTGGAAGATGATGTGTCCGGTATCTATTTCATGCTGGAGAAAAAATGTGCTCACACCCGTTTCTTTTTCTCCCTGAACAATCGCCCAATTGATAGGGGCTGCTCCTCGATAGCGTGGTAGGAGCGAGGCATGGAGATTGAAAGTACCCAAAGGAGGCATTTGCCAAACTACTTCGGGCAACATGCGAAAGGCCACCACGATTTGTAGAGCGGCTTTCAATGCACGTAGTTCTTCCAAAAAAGCTTCTGATTTGAGATGGGTAGGCTGCAAGAGTGGTAGCTGATGTGCCAAAGCATATTCTTTGACAGCCGACTGGTGGATTTTGTTGCCGCGTCCGGCGGGTTTGTCGGGTGCGGTGATTACCGCGGCAATGTCATAACCGTGGCGATGCAAAATCTCCAAACTCGGCACAGCAAATTCAGGTGTGCCCATAAATACAATACGCATAGCTGAAGGCTTGAGGTTTTGGCTTGCAATTAACACTTATTCTGCCAAAGAGACAAACTTCCTGACTATTGGCCTTCGTATATTTGAGCCTTTGATTCTCTGTATTGAGGTTCTTTTACTACCACTACTTCTTGTTTTTTAGGAGGATTTTCTATTTTTTCTTTCTTGATTTCAGGCAGCTTGCTTACTACCTGACCCATATTGCTCATCTCAAATTTACGGATATTGGCCACCATATCTGCTTCTGTACCCAAGTTTTTATCTTTAAAAGGTTTGAGTCGTACATTGAAGCAGTGGAAATGATTAGAGCTTGTGCGCTTGCTGGGACCTTCCAAGAAGTGCACCTCAGTTACATTTACGGGTAAGCGTGGAAAATGTACTTCGCAAGTAATGATGACGGGTTGGGAGGTTCTGTATGTAAATATCCCAGTGCTAAATATGTAGTCTGTTTGGAGTATTCCATTTACCTTCACATTGGAAATGTAGCTATGCTTGTAACTCATCTGAGTAGTTTTTATGTTTTCCAATACCCAAGCATAAGGGTTTTGGCTACCGTAGAGTGTAATTGTATTGACCATCCCTAATATGCTCGCTTGCGATGCATAACGAAAGTAAAAGATGGTCTCGGTTTTGGTATAGGTGATTTTATCCAAAATATAGTTGCTCTTCCAAGCCCGGTACTGCGGCTTATAGTCTGTATAAAGTACATTTTTTTGGGCGACAAGCTCGCCAAAGAAAAGCAAGCAAAATACCAAAGATAAAAGAGATTTCATAAACGTATGTATTAGGAGGGTGGTACAAAGATACACATTGATTTATCAAAAATTATGCATTTCTTACAAGAGGCTGGAGAGATGGTGTAATCTTTGAACAGAGAAAATATGGCAGATAATTTTTTCTCTGCCAAAATCTTCCTAATTTAGTGTATTGATTTTGAGTAAATGTGCTAAAAATAATATAATAATGAAGAAAAGCCGCCTTTTAACCATTCTCTTACCCGTACTGTTGTTTTGCTGGATACTCTCTGCAAGTGCCTGCGCCGACAAGCATTACCGCAAGCGCCATGCCGGCTACGACAGCCAGCAATGGGTGCCTCGCAAGCATAAAAATGTACCCATGCGCACGCAGACAGGTACTCCGCGAGAGCGCAGTAGGAAATAATCTTTTTGAATATAATTTTGTTGAAATGCACATAAAACGGCACACAAGGTGGTGGACAGTCTTGCTATTTAGCTTATCAGTTTTGTTTTTGGCCGATGCCTGCCAAAGCAGCAACCGCAGCCCCAAGAGGAATGGCAAAATCCCGAAGTCGGGCAAAATCCCCTGCCCAATACGGGATTGTTAGGGAAGCACACAGATATTTTGAAGCTTTGGTGTAGATTTCCCAAAAAACTACGCTAATTTTACAGCAAAAGTCTCTTTAATCTCTAATGAAAAAAATTATCATCGCCATAGATGGGTACTCGGCTTGTGGCAAAAGCACCACCGCCAAGATGGTGGCTGCCCAGCTGAACTATTCTTACATTGATTCCGGTGCGATGTATCGGGCCGTAACCCTCTACTTTTTGGAAAATTATGTGGAGCTTACCAATCCTAAAGCGATTCAAAAAGCACTTGCCAACATAGAAGTTGCCTTTAAGCCCAATCCCAAAACGGGACAATCAGATACCTTCCTCAATGGATTGAATGTGGAGGAGGAAATTCGTAAGATGTATATTTCCCAGCAAGTAAGCCCTGTAAGTGCCATTCCCGAAGTGCGCCATGCAATGGTTGCCCAGCAGCAACGCCTTGGCCGCAAGCAAGGGGTGGTGATGGATGGCAGAGACATCGGTACCACGGTGTTTCCGCAGGCAGAAGTAAAGGTATTTATGACTGCCGACTTGGTGATGCGTGCCCAAAGACGACAAAAAGAACTGCTTGCCAAAAACGAGGTGGTGGACTTGGACGACATCATCGAGAATCTCAAAAATAGAGACCAAATAGATACTACTCGCGAAGAAAGTCCCCTCCGAAAAGCAGAAAATGCAGAGCTGCTGGATACTACTTTTATGACCATTGATGAGCAGGTGGAGTATGTACTCCAGCTCGCTGCCTCAAAAATTATTGGCGTGAACAAAGTAGGCTCTACAATGTGTTAATACAGAAAGCGTGTTTCTGTATCTTAAACTGAACCGACTATGAATATTCAAATAGACAAAAACTCAGGCTATTGCTTTGGAGTGGAGTATGCCATTCAGATGGCAGAAGAGGAAATGAACGAATCCGGCAGCTTGTATTGCCTTGGTGATATTGTACACAATGATATGGAAGTAGCGCGGCTCAAGGAAAAAGGCCTAAAAATCATAGACCACGCCGCCTTGATGACCCTGAAAAACTGCAAGGTGCTTATCCGTGCCCACGGCGAGCCCCCCGAAACCTACCAAATTGCCCTTCAAAATAATATCGAACTGATAGATGCTTCTTGCCCGGTGGTATTGAAGCTGCAAAATCGTGTAAAAACTGCCTACGACAAGGTGAAGCGCGAAAATGGCCAAATTGTGATTTATGGCAAAAAAGGTCACGCCGAGGTGATTGGCTTGAGCGGGCAAACCAACGAGGAGGCGGTGATTGTAACAGAGGAAAAAGATTTAGAAGTGCTTGACTTTCAAAGACCTATTGTGCTATTTAGCCAAACCACCAAAAGTACGGAGGGCTTCTACCACATGAAGTCGCTCATTGAAGAACGCATCAAAGACACAGGTAAAGAGGAAATGCTCGAGTGCTTCGATGCCAATGACAGTATTTGCAGACAGGTATCTAACCGAGAGCCGCAGCTACGAAAATTTGCCCAAGAAAATGATGTAATTGTCTTTGTAAGCGGCAAGAAAAGCTCCAATGGCAAATCCTTGTATGCGGTATGCAAAGCCCATAATCCAAGAAGCTATTTTATCGAAAACGAGCATGAGCTTGACCCTACTTGGTTTTCAGAAAAAGATACCGTAGGAATATGTGGTGCTACCTCCACGCCCATGTGGCTCATGGAGCGAGTAGCTTCTGAAATCCTAACTTTATAATACAGAGGGCTCTGCTTGGGTATCGTAGGCTTTGAGTGCCCTTAGGACTTCTTCTTCGGATACGGCACAGTCGTAAACGGCCTCTCCTATATCTTTCAGCAAAACCATTTTGACTGTATTTCCTTCATTTTTTTTGTCCTGCTGCATTCTTTCAAGAAGCTCTTCTTTGAGTGCCTTTTCTTGGAGAGCCACACGCGGGTACATTTCCAATCCTTTGGCGATGCTGGCAAGGGCTTCAGCATTGATAAATCCTTTCTGAAAAGCAATATGCGCCTCTAAATACATGCCTATGGCAATGGCTTCGCCGTGGAGCAGGCGTTCTCTTTCGAGGAAGTAGCTCTCTATGGCATGGCCAAGGGTGTGGCCGAAGTTCAGTATTTTGCGCAGGCCTTGCTCGTAAGGGTCGGCAGCGACGATGTTTTTCTTGATTTCTACGGAATGTTGTACGATGGCGCTCCAGTCATTTGTTGTCCAAGGTTTTTGCTGAAGCCGGTGCCAATGGTCTTTATCGGCGATTAAACAGTGCTTTAGCACTTCGGCATAGCCTGAGCGCAGCTCTCTTTGAGGAAGGGTGGCCAAAAACACAGTATCAATAAGCACTGCTTTGGGTGCTTGAAATACGCCGATGTGATTTTTGAAACCTTCAAAATCTATCCCCAACTTACCGCCTACACTGGCATCTACTTGCGAGAGCAGGGTAGTGGGAATTTGCACAAAGTCAATCCCACGCTTGAAAGTAGCGGCACAAAAGCCACCCATATCGCCGATTACGCCCCCACCAAGGTTGATAAGCAAAGATTTTCTGTCTAAGCCGGCGGCTGTCATGGCCTGCCAGATAAGCGTACAAGTAGCGAGCTGCTTGTGTAGCTCTCCACTCGGCACAGTGCAAAGCTGATGGCTGGGCGGAAGCGCCTCTTGTAGAAGAGGGTAGCAATGCTGTGCGGTGTTTTCATCGGCCAGCACCATTATTTTTGTATAATGGTGCTGACTTATCCAATGTTTGAGCAGCGGAGCAATTTCTTGGCTATAAAGAATATCGTAAGACAGCATAAGCTTGTAAGCGGCTTGGCTTGTACAAATACCAGAAGCCAAGTCTGCTTTGTATTTGTGTGAAACTAAGAGGCCGCAGCAGAAGGCTGCTCCGAGGCTTTGCCGCTGCGGGCTTCATCATAGACTTCTTGCAGTTGGTTCGACTCGAAGATGTTGATGCCTTCGGGTGTACGCTGCGTAAGGTGAAGCATGGCATAAGCTACTACGTGTGCCTTGATGGCGCGGTAGCGCTTGAGGCTGCCCACCATCATAAAGTCTATCTTTTTGGCTACTACTTTGCCTATTTCCTCACCGAGGCGAAACTCATCGCGGTCGCCCAAGAGCAAAGAGGGACGGAAAATATTGCAACGCTTAAACTGCAAACGGCTGACCATCTCTTCGAGGCTGCCTTTCACTTTGTTGTAAAAAATAAGCGAGTCTTTGTTGGCACCCATCGCCGTAACCAAAGAGAAAGCAGTGGCACCATTGAACTTGGCGATTTTGGCGATTTCTGTGGGATAGGTATAGTCTATCTTGTAGAAATTATCTTTGGACTTGGCCTTTTTGATGGTCGTACCCAAGCAGCAATACACCTCATCGGCTTTGATAAGTGTGCTGTAGCTTTCGATGTTGTCGAAATCCACAATGTGCTGTTCCAATGCCGGATGCGTTATATCCAAAAGCTGTCTGCCTAATACGATTACCTTTCGGTAAATATCGCTGTTGAGTGCCAGATGCAAAAGCTCTTTGCCTACCAGTCCGGTAGCACCCACAATCAGGGCTGTCTTTGTAATCATATCTGCTTTGCTTAGGTTTTAAATTGCTTTTACGGAAGAGATAAGCTGTGTAATTTCTTCTTGCAGTTCTATTCCTTTGTTTTGTGTGTACCAAGCGTGCAGTTTTTCTACAAAGTCTTTAAACTCCTCTTGGGGATTGTCTTTGTAGGCTTGCACCATGGTTTGAGCCGACTGGGGGCGTGCGCCCCAATGCCAAAGCTCCTCGAAGGTATCGGCACGAAGGCTGATAAGCATGGGAATGGCTCGCCCGCCATTGCTGAGGTACATGTCCATGAGCGCTGTGTGCTCGTCGCGGAGGTAAATATATAGTGAGATATGTGGATTGGCTTCTGCTATTTTGGCAATATAAGGTACAGATTGGGCGGCATCGCCACACCAAACTTCGGTGAGGAGTACCCATACCTGAGGCTCGCTGTGCTTGGCAAGTGCTTGGAGGGTCTGCTCTGTGAGCTGGGCGGTCTTGTCCAAGCGGTGCATGCGCTGCTCATTGAGCTTGCTATAAGCCACCAAATCTTCGCTTTGGTTGGTGCCGGAGGTTTTTCCTTCTGCGGTGAGGCGGGTTGCCAGTTGGCGATAAGCTTGGTAAGACATGCCTTGTTGCAGATAGGCCGTATTGATAATAGGATGCATGGAAGCTGGATTCAATGTTGCTGGAAGTAGGGTAAACGCTTTTGGCAAAGTTACAAAAAAACTAAACACATAATTGTACTTTTCTGTTTCTGCCGATGGGCAAGTTTTTGAAGGCAGGTACTTGGTCCTTTGATAAAGCTTTTGGGGGTTTTACTGCTTGCCTTGTGCAATGGCCTGCAAAGGGCTGGCTTGTGTTTTGGCAAGTACAAGGCGATACAGCTCCTCGGCGCGCTTGCTGGGGTACAAGATGTAAGTTTGGCGCAAATAATACTGAGCTTGTATGTATTCTTTTTGATTGTAGGCTACTACGGCAAGGTTATAAAGCTGTAAGGCTGCCAGCTCGGAGCTTCTGATACTTGTTTTGAAATGGCTATTGCTTTGTTCTATATAATGCGCTTCTTGTTTGGCGATATGGGCTTTGCCTGCAATCCAGCCTTGCTGTCTGAGAGTGCTTTCGATGAGCACGGGGCTTTTGGCCTTGCCCCAATAGGCAATCAGGTAGGCGTGGTTGAGGGTTTCGTGTATCACAAAGGGGATTTGGTAATGCTCCAGCAAGAGGGCATAAAACAAGCTGCCCGATACGCAGTTGTAAGTGCCTTTTTCCAAAAGAGCTTCGATGGGGGTATAGGCCTCAAATCGCTTGAAAAGATGGGCTTGCAGCCAATCAAAAAGCTCCCGAAATTCTTGTTGCGAGAGGGTAGAGGCATTTTTGAATTTGGAAGGGAGCAGGGCAAGGGCTTGCTTCTGCGTGGTGTAGAGGTCGGTGGCAGAGGCGGGCTCAGGCACTTGCGCCACAGATACAAAAGAGGCTTTGTGGGCTTGTATATAAGGAGATTGCCCAAGGCAGAGCCAAGGGATTTGTAGGAAGAGGAGAAATATGGAAAGGTTTATTTGCAAGAGGACGACTTTTATTTAACATTAAGTTAACAATTTGTTAATATTAAACAAAGAAAAATTGAAATCTGTTGCAAAAAATCCGAAAGAGAAATGTAATATTAGCGGCTTGCTTTACATAATTACTTGCTTTGAAGCGTATTTATTCAGATATACATACTCTATTTTGTAGAAAGCGAACGGCCGTCTGTGGGAGAGTGTGCAAAGGTGATTGTCTTGATTGGTGTTTTTTCTTTGTATCGAGAAAGAGAGCTGTTTCTCAATGGTTTTGTGGTGATTTGCCAAGCGTCTCAAGCACCTGACCAATTCCTTTTTGCATTTATACAAGATGCGCATTTGCTTTTGTACGAAGCAGGCTGTAGAGAAGAGGTATTGAATGTTAGGACAAAATGAAATTAAGTTTTCCTTTTTTATAAGAACGGCAGGTCGGCAAAGCCGGCGGGGTCGGGAGTAGTTTTAAGAGCTTTTTTCGTATAAAATTACTTTGTTCTGGGTATATTTTATTTTTCGTAGCGGTAGTGCCCAATGATTTTGTGCTCGAACAGACAATCTTCAAGAACTTGCCCTGCACCGATGTTGTGTACGATGAGCGGCCTTTGGCCATCTTTTGATTTTTTTCTGGAGACAATGCCGATATGTGTGATGGCACCGCCCAAATTCCAACACACGATGTCGCCCGGAGCATAGTCTTTGGGGTTTGGAGAGATTTTCTTCACGGTGCCGTGTCGGGCAAAAAACACCATTAAGTTGGGCACACGCCTATGGTCAATGTTTTTGTCGGGGCTTTTAAGGCCCCAATTTTTTGGATATTTTGAGAAGTGCGCCTTCATATCCAGATGCACTTCTTTTTGGAGGTCAATACCGAGTTTGCGATAAGCCCGAATAACGAGGTCGGTACAAACGCCTTTGTCTGCCGGAACATCGCCATTGGGATAGTCGAGGGTGAAATAGGCGGGGTCATATTGTACCTTTTGATGGGTGAGCAGCAGCGCGGAGTCGGCAAGGCGCTCAAAAAAGCTCGATTGTGCCGATGCGGAGTGGAGTGTGAGCAGCAATATCAGGCATTGGAAGAGTGTGCGGGTGGGCATGAGGAGTGTGGTTTAGGTGATAGTCCAAATATAACTGGCCTATAACAGCGCAAATATACTACCACTTGCTTTTTAACAAGAAGTAGATTGTAAAGTTAAACTTTTAGTTGTAGGACTTTCGCCGTTTCTCACCTTGAACCACCTTCTAATAATCAAGATTTTATAAGAATATAGCTGAGAGCAGTATGGACTTTCTGATAGAGAAGATGAAAAACTTCCTAAGAGTGGTATGGAGCAGCTTTTCGCAAGAAAATCAATCTTTTATCACATTACTTAGAAATATATAATGTAAACGCCTGCGGTAAAAATATTTTGCTTGTGTTTTTTGTAATAGAACGCTTTTGAGCAGAGCTAAGTCCTCGGAGCTTATTGATTGTGAAGGAATCAAAAATGAGTTTAGAGCACTGTTCAAAGCGATAAAATCTTCTTCGATAACAATATTTTTGAAGTCCATCCATTTTTCATTCAACTCATTCTCATCTTGCAATAGAGAAAATGTCTCTTCACTTAATATCAGTTTGTTTTCCGAGATTTTATCGAGTTGGTCCAAGTGGTTTTTGACTTCTTCCCTGTATTGGGTGATACGTTTATACTTTTGAAATCGGTCATAAAATATCATAGAAAGGAATATACTTGCAATAAGCAGAAAAAATAAAAATCTTCCTTTAGAAATTTGGCTAAAAGTATCAGGAAATCGATTAAGAATAACTATTAGAAAGAAAATAATACTGGCAATAGCAATAAGATTTGTAATCCTTAGCTTTGGCCAGAGAATAAAATCGAACTCTTTGTACTTTCCAAAAGCTTCTTCAAAAACCTTTCTATCGTATTTAAGCTTTATAATGATGCTGTCCATAAAATATCTTTAATCATTAAATAGATGCCTGATGTTACACAAGCTCTATTCTTTGTTTACTTTGAAAAATACTGCACAGTTTATAGCATTGATTTTGACAGAGAAAAGTAGAACACTTTTTCGATAAAAACAACTTTAAAATGTTTATTTTGTCTTTTTTTAGAATTAAATACCACTTTTAAGTTTTATTGAATCCATCCCACACTTTTCTTCCAAGCTTCCAAGGCCTGTTTTCGTGTTTCAAAATCGCTTGGGGGCAGCTGCCCTTGCTCTTTGATTTCCTTCCAGCTGAGGGTTATGGTTATGTATTATACTGAAAATTACTTGCTTTTAAATTCCCCTCCTTGTATGCTGCTTTTCTGTACAAAAAAATCTGTCAGGTTTTTGGAAACCTGACAGATTTGCAAAGGGGCAGGCCGATGACTTAGGCGCTGCGGCGTGTGCCGAGTTTTATTTATTGATTTCTATTATAAATATCTTTCAGGAACTCGTATTCGTTTCTTACCATTTTATTACAGAACTCATCTGCTGCACTTTTTTGCCCATTTTTATACATAAAATCTACTAAATTGATTAATAACTTTTTATCTTCACCCAAAAAAAATGAAAAATTTTGAACACTATTTAAAATTTTACCAATCATTCTTGCTGTATTTGTTGCATCACCTCTATTTTTTTGTATAACTAACTCTTCAATTAGAATTTGAGATTCAGAGTTACTTTCTGTAAAAGCCTGTACAGATTTTAAGATGAGATTTGTATAATCGTCATTTAGGACAGGGACTAATTTAATGAAATCTATTAG
>DAIQNQ010000075.1:0-14120 GCA_036788275.1 Thermonemataceae bacterium | reverse complement strand
CTGCTCAAGGCTTTGCAAATCCCTGAGCAAAGAAGGCTGCCCTAATATTTTCTCCAAGTCCTACATTTTCTCTTCCACCTGCATTTGCTTATCAAAGAGCTCCTTATACACACCATTTTGCTCCAAGAGTGACTCGTGTGTACCTTGTTCCACAATGCGGCCTTCGTCCAGTACGAAAACCTTGTCGGCAAGCTTGGCCGAAGAAATACGATGCGAGATAATGACCGTGGTTTTGTTTTGCATCAGGCTTTGGAGATGGTTCAAGATGGCATTTTCGGTATTCGTATCTACCGCCGAGAGGCAATCGTCGAGAATCATAATTTTGGGATTGCGCACCAGCGCTCTGGCAATGGATACACGCTGCTTCTGCCCACCCGAAAGCGTAATACCCCGCTCCCCGATGAGGGTCTCAAACTGCTTCGGAAAGTCCATGATATTGTCGTACACCTCTGCCCAGCGTGCCGCCTGCTCGATACGCTCCATCGGCAGCCCTTCTGTACCGAAGGCAATGTTTTTGGCGATGCTGTCCGAAAACAAGAATACATCTTGGGGCACGTAGCCTATTTGGCTGCGCAGATGTTGCAGGTGATAGTCTTTGATGTCGTGGCCGTCTATCAGAAGCGCCCCCTCACTCACATCATACATGCGGCAAAGCAGGTTGGCCAAGGTGCTTTTGCCTGAGCCGGTAGTACCCAAAATAGCCACCGATTCGCCTTGCTTCACTTCAAAATTGATGTCTTTGAGCGCTTCTATACCCGTATCAGGATAGGTGAAAGAAACATTTTGGAAGCTCAATGCACCTTGTAGCTCTCTGTGTATGTTTTTTTCGGAAACAATCTCTGTTTTCACCTCCAAAAACTCATTGATACGCTTCTGCGAAGCCGCCGCCCTTTGGATAATACTCGTAATCCAGCCCAGAGAGGTTACAGGCCATATCAGCATGTTCAGGTACAAGATAAACTCCGCAATATTGCCCTTGGTAAGTGTGCCCTCTATCACTTCTAAGCCACCCACATATACCACAATGATATTACTAATACCGATAAGCGCCAAAATAAGCGGATAGAAAAGCGCTTCTACTTTTACTAATTTCAGGTTTTTCTGCTTGTAATGCTCACTTTCTTTGGAGAAGTTCTTTAGCGAGTCTTTTTCTCTTACAAAGGCCTTGAGCACCCGAATCCCCGAAAAAGCCTCCTGCACAAAGGTAGAAAGCTGCGAGAGGCTCTGCTGAATCTCCTCGGAGCGGCGATTGATGATGTTGTTTACAAAATAAATACTGATAGATAAAAAGGGGAGAGGCAACAAGGTATAAAAGGTAAGTCCCGGCGCTACGGCATACATATAAGGGATTATCATCACAAACAAAGTGAGCAGGTTGATCCCATACATAATACCCGGCCCCAAGTACATGCGCACGTGGCTCACATCTTCGGAGATACGCGCCATCAAGTCGCCGGTATTATTGCGGCGGTAGAAGCTCAATGGCAATGTTTGATAATGGTGATAAATATCGTTCTTCAAATCGTACTCCACCAAGCGCGACATCACGATGAGGGTTTGCCTCACAAAAAACAAAAACAAGCCCCGCAGCAGAGCCATCAACAAAATAATGACTCCATAGATAAAGATACTGAAGGTGAAGATACTGTAAATCTCTTGCTGCCCCTCAAAGCCCTGATACACAAAGAACAAATCAATGGTATCTTCCACCAAATTGAAGGCATAGCGCACCACTTGGGCAGGAAGAATCAGAAAAAAATTTGAAATAATGGTAAATACAGTGCCGAAAAGCAAATAATATTTGTACTTCCACAAATAACGATTAATGTAACGAAGTGCGCTCATGAAGAAACATCAGAATAAAGAATAAAAACCTTGAAGTACAAATGCTTGAATTTCAAAGCAGAAGGCTTCTGTAAGAATAAATAGTAGGATATTTTCGCTTTTTGCCAAAATCAGTTATTTTTGCCCTTCTTTTCAGGTGTCCCAAAGATAGCTGTGTTTTGATAATAACGTACCCGAGGCGGGCTTGTTCTTACAACAGCACAAAAGTAACAAACATTCTTCACAATCAACGAAAATGGAAGCCAAAACCCTTGCCCCTACCCAAAGCAGCGCCGAGGTATTCAGCCAACTGGCCGAAAACAACCACGAGCAAGTCGTATTCTGCCACGACCCGCACACCGGCCTCAAGGCCATCATCGCTATCCACAACACCACCCTTGGGCCTGCTGCCGGAGGTACGCGTATGTGGCATTACAACAACGAGGCCGAGGCCTTGCGCGATGTGCTGCGCCTCTCCAGAGGGATGACCTTCAAAAATGCCATCTCCGGCCTCAATATCGGAGGCGGCAAGGCTGTTATCATTGGCGATGCCCGCAAACACAAAAGTGAAATGCTTTTCCGCTCTTTTGGCAAATTTGTAAACAGCCTCAATGGTAAGTACATCACTGCCGAAGATGTGGGCGTAAGCACCCAAGACATCGAATACATCTCTCAAGAAACCAAATACGTAGCCGGAAAGCCCGAAAGCCTTGGCGGCAGCGGCGACCCCTCGCCCGTAACCGCCTATGGCGTGTATGTAGGCATGAAAGCCGCCGCCAAAAAAGCCTATGGCCAAGACAGCCTCAGCGGCAAAAAAGTGCTGGTACAAGGCGTAGGCCACGTAGGCGAGTACTTGGTAGAGCATTTGGCCAAAGAAGGCGCACACGTATTTATTTCTGATATTTACGAAGACCGCCTCAAGGCAGTGGCTTCCAAATACCAAAATACCGAAATCGTGGACAAAGATGCCGTTTATGACCTCGATATGGACATCTACGCGCCTTGTGCCCTCGGTGCCACTATCAACGACGACACCCTGAAGCGCTTGCGCTGCCGCATCATTGCCGGAGCCGCCAACAACCAGCTTCAAGATGAGCGCATCCACGCCGATGCCTGCCAAGCCCAAGGGATTTTGTACGCGCCCGACTTTCTCATCAATGCCGGAGGCATTATGAATGTATTCTGCGAAATCTCCCTGCCCGTATATAATCGCCAGCGTGCTTATGAGCAAGCCGAGCGCATCTACGAATATACCCTCAATATCTTTGAAACTGCCGAAAAAGAGCAAATCAATACCCACGAAGCGGCCATGCGTGTGGCGCTGAAACGTATCGAGCAGGCGGCTCGCCTGAAAGCTACTTTCTAAGCTTTTTTGTTTTTGTATATATGCAAAAAGCCCTGCGCATTGCAGGGCTTTTTTATTTTTATTTCTTGCGTTTACACACCAGCAAGCTCACTTTGTTTACATCGCGCCATTGGTAGCCGTAGGGGAAGCCAAGGGGCTTTACGCGGCTGCCATCTTTGTAGGCCTCGAGAAGTTCTTTCTGGAAGGTATAAGAACCAAAGTCTTTTACAGGCTTGGCGTAGTTGCCGTAGAGCTGTACGTCCCAGTTGTTGGAGGCCATATAGTCTTTGTAGCGAATACCCGTATCGTCTTGGAGAATCATTTGGGTATCTTCCATCAAGATATTTTTGATGATGTTGAAGTTCGGATTGAAGAGAATATAAGAAGCCGACTTCAAGTAGCCCACCTTGTTGGGGAAAGCCCTTACGAAGTTGTCGAACTCCGCCTTTTTCTTTTCCAACTTCTGGTCAGAGGCATCCATTCCAAAATAATAAAGCCACTGGCTGCGATTTTTGGCTTTGTTTTTAAATTCAATGGCCAATCCCACGAGGTTGCTATCTTTGGCACTTACGCCCTCTTTGATGTCTCGGAGGCTTGCTTTTCCTTCTTTATTGACTTGAAACTTATGAATACCTACAATCTCATTGTCGGTACGCGCCAAAAACACATTGATTACCGGAAGCACCCCCTTAGAGAGGCGGTACAAATCGGAACTCATATAACTGGTAATAAAATAATTGCGTGCAAAAATATCTTCCAAAGCGCCACGAACAGTCGTTAGGTATTTGCCTATGTATTTTTCGTCTTTGCGGGCAAAGTCATCGGGCAGTTCACCCACCTGTTCCAAGCCCAGCATCACGTAGTTGTCGCATTCAGGAAAAAGCGTGTAGGCATTCAGAAAGTCGGGGCCACTGAAAGGGTAGAAGAGCGTGTTACCGGATTTGTTCATCTCCGAAAGCTCTGCATCGCGCCAAGTACGCAGCGGCTGGAGGTACTTGCTGTCGAGCTTCGCCCAGTCTTTTTCAAAAAGCTCATAATGCTTCTGGGTAGCCTCCATCGCCAAGATGCGCCCGAATCCGGTAGTATCGGCCAGCTTTTTGGCAGCAAATATCTCGGCACGGCTACTGGCCGCTTGGTTGATTACGATTGCTTTTGCGGGAGACTTACTTTCGGTACTATCGGCAAGGGCAGTATCCTTATTTTCTTTTTCGGAAGTGTTGTTACAGGCATTCAAAAATGCTCCAGACAGCAGCAGGCTCAAGAGCGCCGCTTTGGCGTTTGTATTCATACAGAGGTCTCAATTTTAGGATTCAGAGCATCAAAGTAAGCGTTTTGCATTGATTTTTGCAATATGCACTCGCGAAGATTTTTTCTACTTCTTGCCTCAAGGCTGATAGGTGCTATTTACTCATAGCCAAACACCAAGCTGCCCCAGTAGCTATGCCAGTCGGCCTCTTGGGGATTGTCGTGGGCAATCATCTTTACGGTGCTAATCATCACGCGTCCTTCGCAGCGTACTTGTGCAAAAGACACCAGCCCTTCTTTGTCGCTTTCGGCCTCCTGCTTAACAAGCTGCTCGCCGATGCGCTGCCAAAGCTTTATATGCTGCCCAGCCAAGGGCTTTCCCTGAAAAAGTATTCTGAATTGCATATCACCGTTTTTTCCTTTCGGTAGGGTGTATGGATTCGCCAAGGGCAAAATCTCCAGGGGCATTCCGGTATTGGCCAATGCTGCGCTATTTTTGGCTTTTGGGTTTGGCAATGCTCCCACATGCAGCAAGAGCTTGGCACAACGCTCGTATTTTTCTCTTCCGGGAGTATTCTGAAGACCTTTTTCTTGGCGATAGGCAATGATTTCTTGGAGGCCGTCTTCTTCGAGATAGGCATTGAACTGCTCGGCGGCAAGCTGCAAAAATTTAGTACTGCTGCGCAAAGTAAGTATTTGTGTACCTGATGCGGATAGTTCCAAAGGAAAGCTCCTTTGGAGACTGTCTATACGGAGATTTTCAAGGATTTTCTTTTGCAAATTTTTACCTTTTTGCGTGTAATGTGCCACCTCCATAATATCTCCTTTCCAAGGCTCTCCGTCAAAGTCTTCGCCCACAAAAAGCCGGATGTTGGCCTGACCTTTCTTTTGGAAAATGAATCGCTCGGGGCTAAGCCAAAACTCATGCGCTAAGCAGGGCATTACAAAAAGAACAAGCAAGAGGAGGAATACTTTTTTCATGATAAAAAGGTTATTGGGTATTTAGAACAGAGAAAAACAATTTTATCGCCCTACATAAAGGAGTATATTGAGCAAGGCAAAGAAAATCAACTGACATAGATACACGTTTTTGGCTATGGCATTGCGCTTCGCAAAGGGCATTTTTACAAAGCAAATGGCCAAGAAAAAAGCCACTACCCACCAAGCCACGTAGTTTTGGAGCGGAATATCGGGGCTGTTCCAAGTCCAGAAGTCAATCTGAATAGCCACCGGCTCTATGAGTACGTCGATCAGCACCATCAGCGTAGCCATGGCCAGAGCACGCAACCACCAGAGCCTGATATAAGGCTCCAGCAAAATGCCGATGGTATAAATAAGAATCAGCCAGTTGAGCCCGATAGTAAGCGGCACATCCCACACACGCAAGCCTAAGGCGTGGCCGTATTGGTAGCTTCCAAATATTTGTCCTGTGGCTACTCCCAGCACTTCTACAAAAAAGCCCGTAAGGAAAGAGATGCCCACAAAGGCCCAAAACCAAATAGATTTTCCTTCTTGAAAATATAAAAGCACTACTGCCGTAAAAAGCAGATTGAAAGGGGCGAGCATCTGAAAAAAAGGCCTTGAGGGTGGCCAATACAAGCCCAAAGCGCCCGCTATGTGCATCGCAAGCAGCAATACACGTAAAGTAGGGAGGAGGGTGTTCAGGGTATTGGGCAATGGCAGGGTATCAGGCTTAGTCATAGCGTAAGTAGGGTTCTATTTTTTGCAGGGTTTCGGCTTGTAGGATTTTGATTTTGGCAAGGTCATTTATATTCTTAAAATCGCCGTGTTGCTGGCGGTAGCTTACAATGGTTTTGGCCAGCTTCTCGCGGAGGTAAGGGTGTTTTTGCAGCTCCTCTACCGAGGCTTTGTTGATGGCAATACGCTGATGGGAGTTTTCGATGATGAAAGCCTGCTTTTCCAAGAGCGCAATTACCTCTTCGGGCAGGGCATATACCTCGCGGAGCTGCGCATGGCTCACAAAACCGCCTATTTTTTCGCGGTACTGTATGATGCGGGCGGCGAACTTCGAGCCGATGCCCTTGAGTTTTTTGAGCTGAGTAGTATCAGCAGTGTTCAAGTCAAACTCTTCGATGCGGTATTCTTTGGCCTTTCGGGTGCTTGTTTCGTCTTGATATTGTTTGTTTTTTTCGGGATACCTCTCTGCATACTTTTTCTCTCGCTTGGGGTACTCTTTTCTGGGTGTTGCCGCAATGGCGATATAAGGCGCAATGCGCTCGTATAAGGCGGGAGGGAAGCCGTAGATTTTCTGTACATCTTCTTTTTTGCGAAACTTTCCCCCTTTGCTCAAATAGTTGAGAATGCGGGCGGCTATCTTGGCATCAAGCCCAATGGCCATCCATTCTTCTTGGCTCAGGGTGTTGGGGTCGAAGCTTTCCAATGGCACATCGGGAAGCGCCAAGAGTTCTGTATCTTCTGTATTTTGGAGCTTTATGAGCAAGCTTTGAAGCTTTTCTTGGTCTTGGGTAGTACTTTTGGGCGGAAAGAGCCAACCCATGTCCATCCAAGAGAGCGCCAAAAGCAGCAACATCAGTGCGCTCAGTATCAAGAAGCCATTGCTCTCGCGCTGACTGAAGGCAAAATAATCTCTGAGAAATTTCTGAAGTCTTTTCATCTCCTTTGTATGGAAGGCCTATTATTTCAACTTTTCATTATTTTGATGCCTTTCGCGGTCTCTTTTGGTCTTTTTGTCTAAGTTTTTCCGCAGCGCTTCGGTAAGATTAATACCCGTTTGGTTGGCGAGGCATATCAGCACAAAAAGTACATCGGCCATCTCGTCGGCCAAGTCGTGTGTTTCGCCCTGCTTAAAAGACTGCTCCCCATATACGCGCGCCATAATACGCGCCACTTCGCCCACTTCCTCCATCAGAATGGCCGTATTGGTAAGCTCGTTGTAGTAGCGCACACCTACTTCTTGAATCCAAATATCTACAATCTTTTGTGCTTCTTCGATGGTCATGGGAGGCGATGTTTTGGGGGAAATTGCAAAAGAGAAGGCAAGATAAATATTTTTTTGATATGCTCGGCTGCCTGCCATTTCAGATTTTGCGCTTATGGCTACTCGCTCAACTGTATGCAAGCTGCTTTTACTATTTGGCTACTCGCTCTTTTTTTCTTGTATTTCATTTTGCGTAGCCACCCTAAAAGGAGGCGCTTGGTAGTCGGGAGGCAAGTAAGAGGCCGGAATCGTAACCATATTGCCATCGCGCATGGCGCGGTAGTGAGGGGAGAGAATTTCGATGCCTCGTTCATTGAACACATCTTGAATATGCCGATGCAGCTCCGAATATACCTGCGCTTGGTTTTTGGCCGATTTGGTGTAGGCATTCACTTGGTAAGCTACATAGAAATCATCTAAGCTCGTTTGCAATACAAAAGGAGGGGGACTTGCCAATACAAAGCTATTGCGTGTGGCCGCCTCGATAAGGGCAGCGTGTACGTCTCGCCAAGGCACATCGTAGCCAATGGTAACGGTGGTATAGACAATCAAGCCTTCGCCTTCGCAGGCGGTGGTATAGTTGATGGTATGGCTGGAGAGAATACTGGCATTAGGAATGGTAATATCCTCGTTTTTGGGCGTGCGGATACGGGTTACAAGCAGGTCTTTTTCGAGTACATCGCCCACCAAATCGCCTATTTTTATCCTGTCGCCCACCTTGAAGGGACGCATGTAGGTAAGTACCAAGCCTGCCACAGCGTTGGCAATGGCCGAAGAAGAACCCAGAGAGAACAAAATCCCCAGAAACACCGATACTCCCTGAAAAATAGCCGAGTCGGAGCCGGGCAAATACGGAAATATCACCACAAACATAAAAGCATAGAGCAAAAAACGCAATACATTGAAGGTAGGCAGCGCCCAATCCTGATAAAAGCCATTGATAACCAAAGCACCTTTATCTACTTCATGTGCCAAAAAACGTATAAAACGCAGTACGTAGCGTGTGAAAAGATAAATCACAAGAATAGTAAAAAGCTTGGGCAAGTAGCCTATCAGCCCTTTGATGATTTTGAGGGCAGGTGTAAAAATCCAGCCCAAAAGCACGTCGGCTAAGTTTTGTGTTTGAGGAAAAATGCTGAACAGCAAGGGCAAGGCCAAATAAGTAGCCAAAAAGATACACAATACCCGTACGATATTGGTAATTGTCAGAAAAAACTTCAGTTCTTGTGCTCCATCAAAAAGCTGGTAATTTTTAATCTTAATCCCATTAAAACGCTCCTTGCTTTTTTTGAAAAGCTTCAAGCGCACCCATTTGAATATCTTGTTAATCAAGTAAATAATCAAATAAACGCCCAAAAGCAGCACCAGCGTCAGAGCCACCTCTGTCATAATAGTCCGCAGGCTATTGCTTTCTCTCTCAGCAATCACCGCCTTTTTGATAATCCCCAAATACCTTTCTGCCAAGCGTTCGGGTGCTTGCTCGTGCCACAGGCCATCGGTTTCGGTAATGCTCTGTACAATATCGCCTTTGTAGAGAATCACAAAGCCCGACTCCGCCGCCCGCAGCAGCAGCGAGTCTGCCTGAAAACTGCCCCCCGAAGCCAGCTTTTCTACACGCTGCCCTACGATATAAGCGCGCTCTTGGGCATTGAGCGAGCCCACAGAGGTATATAGCAGAAAGAGCGTGTCGCCGAAGGGTGCTACCGCAAAGCCCTTAGCGGTTTTTTTGAGCTGTTCTATCTTCTTGCGCTGGGCTTGCCTTTTGAGCGAGTCTTCAATATCCAGCTCGCGCAGCCTTTCTTCCAAGGCTTTTTTTCGGGCAAGGTCGCTGGAGCTGAGCGCGTCTAATTCTTCGAGTATTGCTTGCTTTTTGAGGGAATCTAAGGTTTGGTTTTGCTCTTTTTGCTTGAGCAACTCTGTTGTTTTTTCGAGTTCTTGGTTTTGGAGAGAGTCCTTGGTGCTTTTTTGAGCCAAGCCCGGACGAGCCAGCAAAAAAAACAGCAGCCCTGCCACAAAGAAGAATCGGCAGCGAAGATTGTGCATATAATACATAGCGAAGAAAGGTATAATTCAAAACAAAAAAGGCCTGCAAAGCCGCAAAACTTTCTTTGTGAGCTAAAGATACAAGATTTTGTAGAAATGGCCAGCCAAGATATTTGCCTAAGCAGCTTTTTATGATACTCCGACCTTTTTTTATTTTGTATAAAAATGTTAGCTTTATGCTTTCAAAAGCAAGATTTTTAGCCCGTACATTCATGAATGTATTCATTCGCACCCACTCTCCCATACAATTGCTCATCCACCTTGGTATCGTATTGCTTGCCGTAGCGGTATTGGCAGTGAGCTTCTTTTTCATCTATCTTCCGGGCAGCACCAAGCATGGGCAGGTGGTAGAAGTACCCAATTTGATTGGTCTCAGCCTTCAAGAGATGGACGAAAAGCTCCAAAAAATAGGCTTGGAGATGATGGTGGTGGACTCCAGCTACTCCAAAGAGTACCAACCCTACACTGTGCTCACCCAATACCCCAACCCCAAAGACAAAGTAAAAATAGGTAGAAAAATATACCTTACGGTAAGCCCCAAGATGCCCCCGAAAGTGAAAATGCCCCAGCTTGTAGGCCTCTCCTATATGATGGCCAGTATGAAGCTGCGCAGTATGAACCTTGAGGTAGGCCAAATCAAGTTTAAGCCTGATGTGGCTATAGATGTAGTACTTAGCCAAGAGTTGAATGGCAAGCCCATTACCAAAGATATGCTACTACCCATGGGCAGCAAGATAGACATCCTCATCGGCAATGGGGTAGGAGACGAAGAGATAGACGTACCCGACTTGGAAGGCCTAACGCTCGAACAAGCCGAAATCACCCTGAAAAGCTTGGACTTGGAGCTGGGCGTAATCACCAAAGACCCCAGCAGCAAAGAGCCTTATGGCACTATATTTCGTCAGAATCCTTCCGCACGCCTCTCTTTGGCCGACGACGAGGAGTTTGATGAAGACGGCAGAATCGTAAAAAAAGAAATTACCGAAGAAGCCAAGCCGCTGAGCGACAAAGACAAAAAAAAGAAAAAAGACCCCAATGCCCGTAAAAACAAAATCAAAGCGGGGCAAATTATAGACGTATGGGTGTCGGACAATGCACAAGCCAATGCCCCCCAAGAATAAAGCCTCGGCCTAAGCCGAAGCCGGTACCTCACCTTTTAAGCGCTGCCGAGCCATGCCGATTCGCCTCAAAACCGATACACTTGCACAGGTACTCCTGCATCTTGCAGCCATCGGGGCGCTCAGTGCCTTGGGTATTTATATTTTCTTTTTTGTGTATCTGCCCATTGCCACACAACGCAACCAAACAGCCACTGTGCCCTCCCTCAGGGGTATGTCGCAGGCCGAAGCACAAAGCTATCTACAAGCGCGCGGCCTTGTCTTGCATATCAAAGATTCTGTTTTCAGCGCCTCGCAGCCCGAAGGACTCGTTTTGGAGCAATACCCTCCGGCGGAGAGCCCTGTAAAAGCAGGCCGAAAAATACAAGTGAGCATCAGCACGCGCAAAGCGCCGCTGGTGACCATTCCGCAGGTAGAGACGCTCTCCTTTGAAAGCGCCAGCACCAAGCTCCAAAAAGCAGGTTTTGTGATTGACAAAATCATCTACGAACCTTCCCAAAAGCTCAATACTGTGATAGCACTCCGCGCCAATGGCAAAATCCTGACGGCCAAACACAAGATGGCGCAAGGCTCTCGCTTGGAGGTGGTAGTGGGTGGCTTCGACAACAGCGCCTTTGAAGCACCGCAGTTGGTGGGATTACAACAAGAAGAGGCCGAGTTTGTACTCAAAGCCTTGTCCTTAGAGCCGCTGGTACAATATGTGTTTCAAAACGAAGCCGAGCTGGGTGCTGTATTGCAGCAAAATCCGCCTCCTTTCCGTTGGAAAAACGGCAAAAAAGAAACTACACTCGTAAAAGCCGGAGAAGTTATCGAAATATGGGTGGCCGGCAATCCGGCACCGGCACCCGAAGAATCATCACCAAGCCCCTTGCAACCATGACCCTGATGCGCCCTTTTGTGCTCTACTTTTTGCTCTTTTGCCTTGTGGCCTCGGCACAAGCCCAAATGCAGCTTTACCCCTTTTCCAAGAGTCTTCCGCAGCCTACCTCCTCTGCCACTGAGCGCCGTGCGCCACTTACGCTGCCTTTCTTTGATGATTTCTCTACTCTCCGCAACAACAGCCGCCCCGACCCACTGCTCTGGAACAGCAAAGGCGTGCAAGTAAACAATACCTTGCCCATTGCCCCACCCAGCAAAATGGTGGCTACCCTCGATGCCTACAACGACCAAGGCGAAGCCTACGACCTCTCCAGCCCCTTTGCTTCGGGCTATTCTGACACTCTTCAAAGCAAGCCTATTGACCTCTCCGGCGTGGGTATCGGCAACAGCACCGTCTTTTTGAGTTTCTACTGGCAAGCCCAAGGCTTGGGAGAGCAACCTGATGATGACGACTTTATCGTACTACAAGGAAAAAATAATGCAGGCATTTGGGTAGAACTTTGGCGCAAGGAGGGTGGCTTTGATATTCCGCTTTTCTTTCAGCAAGAACTGATAGCCCTCGGCGATGCTTTTTTCCATGCTGATTTTCAGTTTCAATTTCTTCGCTTTGGGCGCAATGCAGGCTATTATGATGTATGGCACCTCGACTATATCTACCTCAACAGTGGTAGGAGCGTCATAGATATTTTCAGCCCCGACGTGGCCATGGTGCGCGAGCCGAGCAGCTACTTGCGCAAATATACGGCCATGCCCTTCAATCAGTTTTTTGCCAATCAAAGCGCTTATTTGGCAGACACCCTTAGCACTACCGTAAATACCCTGCGCAACGACCCGCGCCTGCTTACCAATTCCGCACAGCTCCGCGAGGTGTTGAGCAATACCGAATTGGGTGCTTTACCTCTTACGGTCAATGCTCCTGACCCGGGCCTTATCAGCCCTGGCAATAGCTACGTGCTACGGGTAAACCCGATTCCCATAAGCCCTACGGGCAACCCGATGATTCTCGAAACCCGCATCATTTTAGATGCAAATGATAACAATACCGAGTTGCCTCCTATTAATTTCAGAAGAAATGATACCATTTACCAACGCACCGAGCTAAACGACTATTTCGCTTACGACGATGGTACTGCCGAGTTTGTGGCAGGTATCAGGCAGCGTTTCGGACGCTTAGCGGTGCAGTTTATATTGGAAGAACCTGCCCAGCTTACAGACCTTGACATTGCCTTTTTCCCTTTTGAAGCAGACCAGAGCAATCAAACCTTTGTATTGTCTGTGTGGAAGCGCCTCAACGTTAATACCGAAGAGGTGCTCTTTCAGCGCTCGGTACAGGTACGCTACCCTGATGTGCCCAATGGCTTTGTACGTTTTGCGATTGATAGCTTTGCGGTGCTGAATATCAGCGATACTTTCTATGTGGGTATCCAACAAACTACCGATGACTTGCTGGCCATTGGCTTCGACAAAAATACCAACTCACAGCCCTTTATCTTTGAAAATACCCAAGGCTTGTGGGAGCAGAACCCTAATATAGAAGGCTCACTGATGATTCGTCCGGTGTTTTCGGCCAATCCCATTACCTCGCTGGCATCTGTTCGCAAGGCCTCTTGGGCGCTGTATCCCAATCCTACCCAAGATATGCTACACTTGCAAGGGCAGGAGGCCGCTCAAAATGTGCGGATATTCGATATGTTGGGGCGCTTGCAAGAGGGCTACGAGTGGTATCCTGAGCAGCAGGCGCTCTCGCTCAAAGCGCTCCGAAAAGGTATGTATATTTTGGAGCTGCAAAGCCGTGCAGGGGCAAGGGCTTCTTACAAAATTGTGGTAGAATAATGCCCCAGCCACCCGACTTCCTCTACCTATCAGCACCTTATTTTACAGGTGAGGAGCAAAAATACCTGCAAGAGGCTTTCAGTAGCAACTGGATTGCTCCGGCAGGGCCTTTGTTGTCGGTATTTGAAAATAAAATCAGCGAATATCTGGGTATCGCACATGCTGTGGCCTTGCAGTCGGGCACGGCGGCCTTACATTTGGCGCTCAAAGCCTGTGGCGTGCAGGCGGGCGACTATGTGCTTTGTCCTACTTTTACCTTTGTGGCTACGGCCAATCCCATTCTCTACGAAAAGGCCTGCCCCGTACTGATTGACAGTGCGCCGGATACTTGGAATATCTGCCCCCAACAGGCAGAAGAGGCCATCAAGGCGCTTCAAAAACAGGGGAAAAAGCCCAAAGCCATGATGGTGGTGCACCTCTACGGGCAGCCCGCCGCTATGGAAGCGCTGCTCGCTTTGGCCAAACGCTACGACATCGCCTTGATAGAAGATGCCGCCGAGGCATTGGGCAGTACTTATCAAGGCCGATTTTTGGGTACGCTGGGCGATGTGGGGGTGCTTTCTTTCAATGGCAACAAGATTATCAGTACTTCTGGCGGAGGGGCTTTGCTTACGCGAGAGGCGGCGGTGGCCGAAAAGGTACTTTTTTGGGCTACACAAGCCAAAGAGCCCTTGCCCTACTACCACCACCAAGAGATAGGCTACAACTACCGCCTCAGCAATGTGCTGGCCGCCCTGGGCTGCGGACAAATGGAGGTGCTCGCCGAAAGAATTGCGCGCAAAAGAGCGATTTTCGACTATTACAAAACGCATTTGCAGGGCTTGCCGCTGCGCTTTTGGGAGGAGCCTGCGGGCTACTTCTCCAATCGCTGGCT
>DAIQNQ010000074.1:0-14303 GCA_036788275.1 Thermonemataceae bacterium | reverse complement strand
CCTGCCATATTTAGTTTTTAGTGATGTAAGTAACTGTTTGTGAGGTGATAACACCTCACACGGCGGAAAAGATGCCTGCCCTAATTCACCGGGTTTACGCTTAGATTGGGATATTTTGCAAAGTGTGGTAGATTACGAAAATAATCCTCAGTTGAAAGCAAACTTAACCATAAATAACATTGACAGATACAAAAAAATGCTCCCAAGCAGTGCTAATTATGTAGGTGAGTGTAATACTTGTACGCCTTCTACCAGTCCAGCCTGCGAAAGATTACCCTACTTACACGTTTATTTGAACGCTTTGAAAGACTTTACAACAAAATACAGCACAAAACCAGGCTTTAATAAATTTATTACAGGCGAGGCAACAGCTATTGGTGATTTAAAACAAGATGGAGCTTACTTTTTAATGAAGGATTTGAACAGTACAAGTTATGCTGCCACTGTAAATAGCTTAGAAGGCAAGATTAGTGAGAAAATGCCTAACTTCCCTGTTGCTTATGAGTGTGCAGATTGTGCTTTTGATGTAGAAGAAAGTGGTAATATTTTGGTAGATTACAAGAGCGTAGGTTGTTCGTGGAGTCTTTCAGGCAAGAAAATAAAGCAATTTAAGCAGTATTTGCAGTATTGGAGTAATAACCCAAACTTGCCTTTGAGAGGTTTTAAATACATTTTCAATTCAGAAAAACTGACCTTGCAACAAGCCAAACAAAAATTTGTAGCCTTACTCAAAACCGACCCAATAACTTTTTATAATATCAATCCTGCATTTTTTAATAGGATTGATAGGACAGATGGGTCAAACCGTAAGGTAAGTAATGCTACTCAATTTGAAGTAGAACTAAATAAAACAAACTTTTGGCAAAATCCTATTTTTGACTTTGTAAGCATCGTACCATAATGTATAAGAAAACATATCAAATTGAAAACTTAAAAATTGGTTTTGCAGTAAGCGATAACTTTGCTGTACTGCCTAAAAATGATAATGGTTTTGTTGTATATAATTGTATAAATAAAACTAAAAAAGATTTCTTATTGCCTTTTGCTTTACAGGATACTATCATACTTAATAATAGGTTGTTTTTAGTCACTGACAATCGTTATCGTTCTGGTATTATCTATGAAATAGATGATAAAAATGATATAAATATCTTTCGTGATATTAGTAATTATACAGTTACTGATAAAATGGGTGATTATTTAGATATTGAAATAATCGAGAATAAAGGAGGAGAAATAGATGAAATTAGGTTTCATCCAGCTTTATACAATTGGAGAACAGATAAAGTTATATGGCAAAAGAAATATGGCATTAATTTTATTTCAAGTCATATCATTGCCAGAACGAATAATTTAGAATACTCTCGCCTAACCATAGAAACAGGCGAGATATTATGGACATTTAGTTTTGAGGGTTTTGGGAAGGTGATAAACGAATATCGTAAAGAAGCAGATGTAGCAATACTTTTCTTTTTGGGAGTAGTAGAAAACCAGCTTTGGATATTATTAAATAGTCGTCAGTATTTGCTTATTGATGTAGAAACAGGTAAGCAATTAGCTTTAATTGGTGATGCCTACGATGGTAAGCAATACACCAATAGGCAATTTGGCTTAGGGCAAATAGATGATAAAAATAAAAAAGTCATTTTATTGTCAAATCATCAATACGCAGAGATAGATTGTAAGTCATTTGAAATCAAAGATGTAAATTTACAAGAAGAATTTGAAAAGCATAGTGTTTCAAGTGGGGGGCGATTTCAAATAGATGCAGACTATATTTACTTTTATGATAAAAAGTTTATAGGTGTAAATCAGTGTTGCAAAGTGGCGGTTTTGGATAGAAAGACCTTAAAAGTAGTTTGGAGCTATGATTTTGCCCAACACGGTACTGCCCCAATGCAAATGGAAAAAACAGATACGCATTTATTTATCTTAGACAGCGGCGGCACTTTGCACATCTTCGAGCGGGAGGAGTGGAATTGAATGTGCAACAAAAGAATGTGCCGTGAAGAAAAAATAAAATCCTGCAAATCTTGAAATCAAGAAAATCGTGATACAGACAGAAAATAGGCTTTGTGTTTGGTGTCGCTTCGCTCAAACACCAAACACGGCGGGGATATATTTGGAATGAGCAATACAAGCAAATGCTTGTAAAATAGTGGTTCTTAGCGAAACGCTACGACCAGCGGGGGCGTTTTCGCGAAGACCTAAGCGTATTTCTTTCATGCACATTTACTTCTCCTTCACGGCGAGCTGTCCGCAAGCGGCATCTATGTCTTTGCCTCGGCTGCGACGCACTTTTACCACCACCCCACGCTGCTCCAAATAGCGAGCAAAGCGCTCCAAGCGGTCGCCTCCGGTGTTTTTGAAGTCGGCCTCGGCAATGGGATTGTACTCGATAATGTTTACTTTGGAGGGCACATGCTTGGTAAAACGGTACAGCTCCTCGGCATCTTCGAGGCTGTCGTTGAAATTATCAAATACAATATACTCAAAAGTAAGCTGGTTTTTGGTTTTTTGATAATAGTATTTCAGCGCTTCTGCCAAGGCCTTCAGCGAGTTGCTTTCGTTAATAGGCATAATCTCATTGCGCTTTTGATCGTTGGCAGCGTGCAAGGAGAGCGCCAAATTGGCCTTAAAACCATCGTCGCCCAACTTCTTAATCATCTTAGCAATACCTGCAGTAGAAACTGTAAGGCGCTTGGGCGACATGTGCAGCCCTTCGGGCGAGGTAATCATGGCGATGGCCTGCATCACAGACTGGTAGTTGAGCAATGGCTCCCCCATACCCATAAACACAATATTGGAAAGCGGCTGACTGTAATGCTCCTGCGCTTGGCGGTCTATCAGCACCACTTGGTCGTAGATTTCGGCGGCCTCCAGATTGCGCTCGCGCTTCATATAGCCCGTGGCACAAAATTTACAAGTAAGCGAACAGCCCACCTGCGACGACACACAGGCCGTCATACGGCTGTCGGTGGGTATCAATACCCCCTCTACCAAGTGTTTGTCGTAGAGTTTGAAAACCGACTTCAAAGTACCGTCTTCACTTTTTTGGGCTTTATATACTTGCAGTCCTCTGATGTCGAAATGCGTTTCGAGCCACTCACGCAAATCGCGCGAAAGGTTGCTCATTTCGGCAAAGCTGTGTGCCGATTTTTTCCAGAGCCATTCATATATTTGCTTGGCGCGAAATTTCGGCAAGCCTTCGGCCTCCAAGCGCTCTTGCAGGGCGGGAAGCGAAAGGCTTCTGATGTCAATTTTTTCTGTGCTGATAGGGCTTTGCATGAAAGTGCTTGTGTTTTGATATTTAATGTAGATACACACTGCAGTGTGTATCTACAAGTGCGTATCTATACCGACGCATAATCGGCATAGAAATCTCCGATTTCTTCGAGGATGACCAGCACCTCTGCCAAGTCGGGGGCTTCTACCAAGCGGGTGCGAAAAGGCTTGAAATGCTCAAAATGGCGGAAATAGTTGGTGTAATGCCTGCGCATCTCAAAAATCCCCAGCTTGTCGCCCTTCCAACGCACCGAAAACTCCACATGTTTGCGGCAAGCGGCGATGCGCTCTTCCAGCGTAGGCGGCAGCAGATGTGTGCCTGTGTGCAGAAAATGCTTGATTTCTCTGAAAATCCACGGGTAGCCAATCGAGGCACGGCCAATCATGATACCGTCCACGCCATATTGATTTTTATAAGCGAGCGCCTTTTCGGGCGAGTCTATATCTCCATTGCCAAAAATAGGAATGCGAATGCGGGGATTTTCTTTGATTTTGGCAATGAGCGTCCAGTCGGCATCTCCCTTGTACATCTGCACACGGGTGCGCCCGTGTACGGTAAGGGCTTGGATACCGATGTCTTGCAGCCTTTCGGCCACTTCTTCTACATTTTTGGTGCTTTCGTCCCAGCCGAGGCGGGTTTTTACGGTTACAGGCAGCGAAGTGGCCTTTACCACGGCCTCAGTCATAGCCACCATTTTGGGAATATCGCGCAGCAAAGCCGCACCGGCACCCTTACAGGCCACGTTTTTCACGGGGCAACCGTAGTTGATGTCAATGAGGTCGGGCTGGGCACGGCTGGAGATTTCGGCACATACGCGCATAGTTTCTATATCGCTGCCGAAGAGCTGTATGCCGATGGGGCGTTCATATTCAAAAATATCGAGTTTTTGTACACTTTTGGCGGCATCGCGAATCAGCCCTTCCGAAGAGATAAACTCCGTGTACATCAGGTCTGCGCCATTTTCTTTGCATACAGCACGAAAAGGCGGGTCGCTCACATCTTCCATCGGGGCCAAAAGCAGCGGGAAATCTCCCAGCTCGATATTGCCAATTTTTACCATGAGATTTTTAGAGTTTTTTGGAGCGAGATTAGGCAACTCCACCACATTTTTTTAGTTTTGACTTTGCAAATTTACAACAATTATCCGAGATAATGAACTCCCACACACAAATCTCTCCACGCCCCTTGTGGTTCAAGCTTCTGATACTCACGGCCATTATACTGGGCGCACTGATGGTGGCACAGGGCTTGAGTGTGCTGCTGATACGCTTGTTTTGGGGTATAGACCAACATGCTTTGGGGCTGATTCTGCAAAATCCCCCTACCGAAAATGCCGATGCCGCTCGACAAGCCATTCTTTTTATGCAGGGCTTTTCTTCCTTCGGAGGACTTTTGGGCGGGGCTTGGCTCTATTGGCGCTTTGTGGAAAAGGGCACTTGGGCCGACTTTCACAGGGTGGCTTCTCCCCAAAAACAAGGGCTTTTTCTGGCCTTTTTTATCGTCATTGCTATGATGCCTTTTACGGCTTGGCTGGCTTGGCTCAACAATGCGCTGGAGCTGCCCGCTTTCTTACAAAGCTTTGAGGCAGAGGCACAAGCCAAAGAAGAAAACCTGAAAGCCTTGACGCTCTTTCTGACAAAAATGGAAAGCTTAGAAATGTTCTTAGTGGGCTTGGTGGTCATTGCCGTCATTCCGGCTTTGGGCGAGGAAGTACTTTTCAGAGGCGTTTTACAAAATGTTTTTCAGAAATCTTTCGGCCACACACAGCCGCATGCAGCTATTTGGATGGCGGCTTTTGTGTTTTCGGCCATTCACCTACAATTTTACGGCTTGGTGCCACGTATGCTGCTGGGAGCGCTTTTTGGCTATTTGTATGTGTGGTCGGGCAACTTGTGGTATCCGATAGTAGCGCATTTTGCCAACAATGGGATTACGCTCTTGGCTATTTTCCTCTATCACCAAGGCGCTACCGATACCAATATCGAAGATGTGGAGGCGGTAACTTGGTGGGCAGCGCTGCTTTCGGCACTCTTTACGGGTCTGTTGGTATTTGTTTTCAAGAAAATGCACCAAGGAAAAACCCTCGCCGTGCAAGAAGATACTCGGGAGGAGGTGCTATGACAGGCTGGCAAAAGGTGTTTTCGACGCAATGGGCCTATCAGGCCGACATTGTGAAAGCCGTATTAGAAGACCGCGGCCTCTCGGCAGTCATTATCAATTTACAAGATTCTTCCCATCACCTCTGGGGCGAGCACGAGGTACACGTACCCTTGGCCGATGTGCTACCCGCCATCAAAATCATACAAGATGAAATCCACTTTGAATAAGTATTCCAACCTTACCCAAAGGGTCATTGCCGGTGTTATCGGCGCTGCGCTGCTCATTGTGGGCATTACGTGGAGTTTTTGGAGTTTTTGGGCGATTTTTGCGGCCATTGCCTTGCTCAGTCTGCGCGAGTTTTACGGGCTGCTGCGCCAAGCAGGGCATCATCCTGCCCAAGACTTCGGCATGGGTATCGGCATAGTGCTGCTCTTGCTTTTCAGCCCCTTTCCAGTGAAGCCCGCTTGGCTGCCCGTGGGCTATCAGGCTTTTGTGTTGCTCTGTGCGGTATTTTTTAGTTTGATGATTTACAAACTCTACGATGCCCAAGACAAAACTCCCTTTCAGAGCATTGCCTATACTTTTTTGGGTTGGGTGTATGCGGTATTGCCTTATTTGCTTTTTATGAAGCTCGGTGCGGGCAGCTATCAGGAAAAAGGGGCAGATTTTAGCTTTCAGTTGCCTTTGGGCTTTTTATTTTTGCTTTGGGCAAGCGATTCGGGGGCGTATTTTGCAGGCAAGCGCTTCGGCAAGCACAAGCTCTTTGAACGTATTTCGCCAAAAAAAACTTGGGAAGGCAGCATCGGTGGCGCTTTGCTTTCGCTGGCGGTGGCAGTACTTTTAGGATTTTCTTTTCAAGATTTGGCCGCTTGGAAATGGGTGGTGATGTCGCTGCTTATTGTGGTATTTGGCTCTTGGGGCGACTTGGTGGAGTCTATGCTCAAGCGCAGCCTGCAAATCAAGGATTCGGGCAGCAGTATCCCCGGCCATGGCGGCTTTTTAGACCGCTTCGACGGCCTGCTGGTGGCGGTGTCTTTTGTGATTTTATTTTTGGAATACAGCAGCTTTTAATTTTTCTGAACATTTCCAAGAGACTTCTTGTTGAAAATCTGTATAATATTGAAAAATAAAACCTTGTATGAATGAGCTGAGAGCAATCGCTCAAATTGTATTGCAAAAGACACCCCACCATTTGCCATTATTGGACTTGGGAGCGGAAAGAAACAATAAAGAAGAAGAGCTCCTCCACTTTTTACTCACACACCCACAAGCCGACGATACCCAAGCCTTGTGGGCGATGTATGGCCATGAAGAAAACGGAGAAATCCGCTACAAATCGCTCAAATACCGCCTCAAACAGAAGCTCCTCAACCATCTCTACTTTCTAAGCCCCTCCGAAAGCCAACAAGCCTTGCGCTTGGAGCTGATGGGCAATATCCACAAGTCTGCCCTTCTGCTTTCACAAGGTATTTTTAAAAACGCCCAAAAACTCCTCAATAAAACTGCCCGCAGCGCCATCGAACAAGAATACACACTACTGGCCATCCAAGCGCTCGAGTTGCAAAGGCAGTTAGCCGCCCAGAGTTCTGATTTGCCCAGCTTCCAAGAAGCTGAAACCGCCCTGCAAAGGCTCTACCAAATCCGACAAGCCGAAATACAAGCTGAAAATCTGTACTGGCAAGGAATAATGCAAAGCAAGCGTTCTTTTTTGGCACGAAAACAACAGATGCCGCAGCTACCCGAAATCATTGAGCAACTCAAAGAACAATGGCAAGCCTCTGACTCTTATAATATTTTTGAGTATTATGCCAATCTCCAAAAACGCTACTGGAAATACCAAGGTCTTTACACAGAATTGATTGATTTTCAAGCTTATTGGCTCACACACCGTGCACAACTTCACCCACAGCGCTTCGATGCTCCCGCTTGGTACTGCCAACAAGCAAAATACTGCCTCAAAGCCAAAAGAAGCAAAGAAGCACGGATTATTTTTGAGCAACATCTCGGCGAGCTTTCTTCCGAAGCCGTGCAGCAACTCCACTTAGAATTACTCCTCCACGAAAAGGCATACCCCCAAGCCGCCTTGCTCCTGCCCAATGTAGCTCCCAGCCTTGCCCCTGCTTTGGTAGCTTTGTATGCTGCCTACTTGCACCTTTTAGCACCCGGCTTGGCTCCCATGTTTCAGACGCACAACTTTTCGACCGACGTATTTAATAAAGATGAAAGTTTGCCTCTTTCGCTACGCATCGCTTGGGCTATTTATGACTTCGTAGAAGGCTTTTCCAAGCAGTCGCCCGAAGCCATGCAAAAGGCACTCACAAAACTGCAAGGCTATTGTGGCAAGGCGCTGCGGTATCATATTAGCCCACGCGGTAAGCTTTTTTTCAGACTGCTCAAGCTGGCCATACGCCACTGGCAATCGCCGCAATTGCTGCGCAACAAAGGGCGCTACACCTTGCATCAGCTTCAAGAAGGGCATTTTGAAGGTGATACCTTCGAAGAGCCGGAGCCTGTGCCTTATGAGCATTTATGGGAAGCCCTTCTTCCTTTTAGAAGCACTTTAAGCGTGCAAAAAAGCCATCATCAAGTGTAAAATCCAAAATAAAAGAAGGGAAATCCCCCCTCTCTTTCCTTCTTTTTATTATTTTTGGAACATCAATCTCAAAATAACTTTATTCATGATTCACAAAGAAGGACATAAAATTTTATTTTTTTTGCTGCTTGGGCTTATTGGTATCAATACCGCCATACATTACTTTTTGCCTGCACAAGAGCTACTGCAAAACATCTTGATTATAGCAAGTATCCTTGTGTACTTGTTGGTATTACAGTTTTTTAGAAACCCCTCTCGCAATACCCCCAAGCACCCTTTTCATATCATTGCCCCTGCCGATGGTAAAGTGGTGGTGATAGAGGAAGTATTTGAGCCGGAATACCTCAAGAGCCAATGCCTGCAAATTTCTATCTTTATGTCGCCCTTCAATGTACACGTAAACCGTGCACCTATTGATGGCTTGGTGGAGTATTTCAAATACCACCCGGGCAAATACTTGGTGGCTTGGCATCCTAAGTCCAGTACTGAAAACGAACGTACTACCATGGTGCTCCAATCGCCCAAAGGCTACCGCGTACTGCTACGCCAAATTGCCGGTGCTTTGGCCCGAAGAATCGTATGGTATGCCAAAGAAGGACAGGCATTCGGGCAGGGAAGCGAGTATGGCTTTATCAAGTTTGGCTCTCGTGTAGATGTGTATTTGCCCTTGGGAAGCAAGGTACATGTAAAGATGGGCGACAAAACCACAGGAGGCGAAACGGTGATTGCAGAAATAAATCAGGGCTAAAGCTTTGATTTTTGGAAATATTTTCTTTAGCTTTAGATGCTTTAAATAGATTTTTTTATCCATTAACTCCTTTCCTCCATCATGTCAGTTACAAGAGAACAAGTCGAAGAGATGATCAACAAGTACGTAGTTTCTGTGGGGCTTACCATAGAAGGTACTTTCAATCCCGACAAAAGAGCTTGGTATTGGACCATCGGCTCTGCCAAAATAGAGGTATTCGTACAAGGTGTTCCCATGAAAGACGGTACACAGCGCTACTTCTTACGCATCTTCTCCCCTCTGCTGCAAGTACCCAAACACGCAGAATTGCAATTTTACAGACATCTCTTGGAACTAAATGACTCTAAATTGGGCGTAAAACTTACCATTATGCCCAACTCTGATACGGTATATGCCACTTATGAGCGCGACATCAATGGGATTGATTTTGAAGAAATGAAAACTTGTATTGCCGACTTAGAGTGGTGGGCAGATACCCTTGATGACCAACTCAAAAATCAATTCCAAGGAAGATAAATCTAAAAAAGCACCACGCTGAGCAAGTTGGTGCTTTTTTTGTTGCCTTATTCAACAGTTTTTTCCGAACACTTAGCCCCCTTGCTTATGAAAACTCTCCTTCTCCTCTCCTCCTTGTTCCTTTTGGGAAGCCTCACAAGTTTTGCCCAAAAAACAGCCCTGCCGGAAGTAAGCTTCTCGAAGATTCCTACCAGCACCGACGAATTTCTCAGCCTGCGCAATGAGCTGGCCAAAAGCCCCGAAGGCGGAGCGGCGGTATTTGTAGCAGCCATGCTGGTATATGCCCAAGACCCCACTTTGGGCAGGCAGTGTTTGATTATCGCCAGCGACAAATCCCTGCTGCGTGCCTCTTCCAATAGTGGCTACAAAGGCTTCGACTTTGGCAACAACAGCGATTACCTTATCAAGCAAATGGACAATAAAAAATACCTGCCTAACAGCTACATACAAGGCACTTCCGTAAGCAATGCCTATGCCTTGGGCAAGCCTCCTTATAAAATACGCTGCTTTACCAATCCTTACAGCGGCAAAGCCGAAGACGGACAAATCAAAGTATTTGTCAATTGTACAGGAGCCAGCTCCGACCGCCCCATCACCTTGGTACGCAATGAACAAGGCGTATGGAAAACCAAAGAATTTAGCTCTTTGGTGGTAGGTGTACAAGCGCCCAAACAAAAGAGCCAAGGCGCAGCCGAAGGAGATTTTTAGGGCTTATTCAGGCAAAATTTCGATGTCTTGAATCAGCACTTTTTTGGCGATGGCCTGCCCGGTGAGCGTGGCGGCCAAACCGCCAAGGGCAGTTTCTTTGTAGCGACTTTCCATGCTCTGGCCTATTTCGCCCATGGCCGCCACACACTCATCTACCGGAATCACTGCGCCCACACCCGCCAAGGCAATCTGTGAGGAGGAATAGGCGATGGCCGCTCCACTGGCATTGCGCACCACACAGGGCACTTCTACCAAGCCGGCTACGGGGTCGCATACCAAGCCCAACATACATTGTATGGTAATGGCCACGGCATTGAATACTTGGTCTATGCTGCCTCCCAAAGCATATACCACTGCCCCTGCACCCATAGCGGCGGCAGTACCTGTTTCGGCTTGGCAGCCGCCCACCGCTCCGGCAATACCCGCATTGCGCTCAATAATCAGGGCGATGCCTGCGGCTACCAGCAAGGCTTCCAGAATCTGCTCTTCGGAGAGGCCGTGCAGCTCCTCCAGAGTAAACAAGATGCCGGGCAAAATACCCGAAGCTCCCGCCGTAGGTGCTGCTACCACACGCCCCATGCAGGAATTGACCTCTTTGGCGGCCAAGGCACGGGAAATCAGCTTGGTAAACTCCGGGGAAAGCAGATGGATGGGACTGTGATAAACTTTCTTTGCGCCATTGTTAATCATTCCCGAACGGGAGGTCATATCTTCACTCAGCCCCGTGGCAATGGCCTCTTTCATTACCTGATAAGCGCCCAACAGATGCGTTCTGATATCGGCCTCGCTGCGGCCTTTTTGCTGCATTTCGTATTCCAATACCGGAAGGTGCAGGGCGATATTTTGGCTTTCGCAATAGGCTTTCCAGCCCTTAAAATCGTCGAAAAGTATAGACATAAGAAATTGATGAATTTGAATGCTCGAATACTAAACACCAAATCCATCAATTTTATCTTAGAATAGTTTTATTTTTTTGATTTTAGGATAAAAACTATCCGGTTTCCAATTCGCCTCCTTTGCAAAGTTTATCTCACAAGATTTTTTTGCAATTTTTTTAAGAAAACAATCGTCAATATGCAGAGCCAGATACAATACATTTGACTGCATGTTTTACATCCGCTCCGGTACTTCGATGCCCAGCAAGCCCATCACTTGCTTGATGCTGCCTGCCACCAGCGCCGAAAGCTGCACGCGGAAGTGGATGGCTTCGGTTTGCTCGGCTTTTAGGATAGACAGCTCTGCATAAAAAGAGTTGTAGAGCTTGGTAAGCTCGTAGGCATATTGCGCCAACAAAGAGGGGCTGTAAGTGTCGGCGGCCTCTTGTATCTTAGCGGGCAGCTCCGAAAGGGCTTGCAGCAGGGCTACCTCCGAGGCTTGCAGGCTGCTATAAGGCTGCTCCGCTTGTGGCAAAGCCAAGGCCTCGGCCTTGCGCAATACCGATTTGATGCGGGCGTGGGTGTATTGGATAAAAGGTGCGGCATCGCCCTCGAAGTTTACCGATTCGTTGGGGTCGAAAGTCATGCGTTTCTTGGGGTCCACCTTGAGCAAGAAGTATTTGAGTGCCCCCAAGCCAATCATACGGTATAGCTGCTTGCGTTCCTCTTCCGAAAATTCCCCCAACATACCGCTCATTTGGAGCTTCTCTTCAGTTTTGTTTTTGGCAATCTCGGTTACTTCCGCCACCAAATCGTCGGCATCTACGACAGTGCCCTCTCTCGACTTCATCTTGCCTGTGGGCAAATCCACCATGCCATAAGAAAGGTGAAAAAGCCCCGGTGCATAGCTGCGACCGAGCTTTTGAAGAATCAAGAAAAGCACCTTAAAATGGTAGTCTTGTTCATTGCCCACCACATAGACCATTTTCTGCATCTGATGCTCTTGGAAGCGGCGCTCGGCAGTGCCGAGGTCTTGGGTCATATATACCGACGTGCCATCGCCACGAAGTACCAGCTTTTGGTCTAAGCCTTCGGCGCTGAGGTCTATCCATACCGATTGGTCTTCTTTTTTATAAAACACCCCTTTGGCAAGGCCTTCTTCTACAATATCTTTGCCGAGTAGGTAGGTATCGGACTCATAGTAGCGCGAGTCGAAATTTACGCCGATGGCTCGGTATGTCGCCTCGAAGCCCTCATATACCCAGCCATTCATTTGTTGCCAGAGCGCCACCACTTCGGGTACTTGCTGCTCCCATTGGCGGAGCATTTCTTGTGCGGCCAGCATGATGGGGGCTTGTTTTTCGGCCTCTTCTTGGCTGAGGCCTTGTGCCAAGCCTTCGGCGATTTGGGCTTTATAGGCCTTGTCGAAGGCCACATAGTATTTGCCTACGAGGTGGTCGCCTTTCAGGCCGCTGCTCTGGGGCGTTTCGCCTTGGCCAAACTGCTGGTAGGCCAGCATAGACTTGCAGATATGAATACCGCGGTCGTTGATAATCTGTGTTTTGTGTACCTCATAGCCTTGGGCTTGGAGGATTTGGGCAATGGCATAGCCCAAGAAGTTGTTGCGCAGGTGGCCTAAGTGCAGGGGCTTGTTGGTGTTGGGCGAGGAATACTCTACCAATACTTTTTGGCCTTGTGGCTTGCCTGAGCCAAAGTTTTCTTGGCTTTGCATATCGGCAAAGGCTTCGAGCCACACACTGTCTTGTAGGCTGAGGTTCAAAAAGCCTTGTACTACATTGAATTTCTTTATCAGACTGCCTTCTGCCAAGAGGTATTCGCCGAGGGCTTGGGCGATGTCGGCGGGTTTTTTGCCCAAGTTTTTAGTATAAGGAAAAGTAACAAAAGTGTAAGAGCCTTCAAATTCCTTTTTGGTGCTTTGGAGCACTATTGCTTCGGCTTCGTATTGGTACAAATGTAAAAATGCCTGCTTGAGCGCGGCCTGTAAATCGGATAAAAACTTCATAAGTTGAATAAAAAGGATAGTGTACTAACAAATTATCTGGTTGTAAGCTCCCCTCCTTCCCAAGGAGGGGCTAGGGGTGGTTCGCAAAGGCTTTTCCTTATAAAATCACCTTTTTTGGGGTATAAAAATCGCTCACAAAGTTAGCAATATTCGTGTGATGTAGGCACTTTGATAAACATTTTTGCCCTTTTGATGAATCAAGCTGCCTTTTTGGTAAAAAAACTTCGGACAATTCCCAAAAAATCAAGTATTTTCCAACATTCAAACGATTACTTATCTCAACACTTTGCTCTATGAAACTCCCTTACTCAGCTCTCTTATTAGCAGCCGTATTTTTTTTCACTCATTGCGGCAGAAAATCTAACAAAAATGAAGAAAGCAGCGCCGACAGCAGCGCTACTACCACCCAATCAGAGATTCCACCTGCCGAGGTGTGGGAAGAGGAAGCCAGCACAGAAGCCCTACAAGATTTTGAGCAACGCCGCTGGTACAAGGGCAGTATTGACGAAAAATATGCAATATGGTTGTATGTCGAAAGCGCCTTCAAAGACGAAAAGCCTGAGGACAGAATGCTGGTGGCTGCTTATGGCTACGACTCCCAAAAAGGGGCAGCCATTCGCCTTAATGGACATAAAAAAGGACGCAAAATCAGCCTTTACGAGGGCTACGACAAAGCCAATTCTGCGGAGTTTTTTGAAGGGACGCTTGCCGAAGATGGCAGCATCAGCGGTACTTGGTCGAACAAAAAAGGCAAGAAGCCCTTTGTGCTCACAGCCACTGCCGCCAGTCCCAAAAATCTGCAAGGTCTGTTGCAGGTGGCCGCTACCCTTGCCCCCGAAAGGGCGCTGACCATGGCATACGATGAGAACTACAAGGATTTTTATGCCGAAAAGAAATACAGCGTCTATCTTCCTCAGCTGCTCGCCCTACTCTCGCATCCCAAGCTGCAAGCCCAAGGGCAAAGCGCCACCCTGATAGGCAAGAAAAAAGTAGCTGATGGTTGGTTAGTATTCTTCAAATATGACAATGCTGCCCCCGTAGAGCGCGCCGGATATATGGAAAATCCCGAAGATGCCTTGGGTATTGCTCTGCTAAGCCCCGAAGGCGAGCTGCTCGACCTACTGCCCGCTGGCAACGTAGGCAATATGCTGGGCTTTAGTGCAGCTTTGGAAAGTGGAAAACTCCTGCTGCAATGGGAATACTATGGCAGAGCACCCGTAGAGGTAGAAGATGAAGACGGCACCGTAGGCGTTGCCACAGCCACCACTACGATGGGCGAGCGCAAAGAGGCTTGGGTAGTGCGCAACAAGAAGTTTGTGCGTGTGGCGATGGAAGATGATTTTGAGTAAAAAAGAAAAAAGGCCTTTTGCTCACAAACGGCCTTTTTTCTTTAGATAACTATCTACTTCTTGAGCGTGGTACTCTTCCACTTGCTCTCGATGTAGAGCTGCTGC
>DAIQNQ010000073.1:0-14418 GCA_036788275.1 Thermonemataceae bacterium | reverse complement strand
TTTTTCTTCCAATAGCGCATCAGGCCGCTCACGCTCATATAGGCAGGGTTGGCGGCTTCGTATTGCGCAATGCCTGTGTCGGATACGCCTTGGGCTTTCAATTGTGCTTCTACATAAGCCTGAAACTCCGGCACGACATCGGCCACAGCTCTTTGGGCTTCATAATGAGGTTTTATCCAATTGGCCCAATCGAGGAGTACGGTTTTGAGGGCTTGGAGATGCGTTTTTTTATCTTCTACCACCCCAAAATGTGTGAGATAAAGCTTGCTCACCGGAAGGCGCTCCATCAGTTCGATAGAAAGTAGCCAATCTTCCAGATGGATGTCGGGCGGTGGGCAAGGAGGCTCTACCATACCTGCTTCTATCTTTACACCAGCCACATCGCCTGTAAAGAGGGCATCGCCCAACTGCCAAGCGATATGATGGATGGCATGGCCGGGTGTATAATGTGCTACAAAGCTTTTATTACCCGCCTGAACGGCCTCGCCATCCTCTACGGCTACGACCAAGGCTTCGGGAATAGCCTCCATCTGCCCCCATAGCTTATCCATCAAATCCAGATAAATTCTCTTGGCCGAATCCATCAGGCGGGAGGGGTCTATGAGGTGTGGCGCACCAAAGGGATGTACATAGATGCGCGCGCCCTTGGCGGCCAATGCCCAAGCAGCTCCGGCGTGGTCTAAGTGGATATGTGTAAGGAATACGTGCTTGATGTTTTCTACGGAAAAGCCTACACGCTGTACTTCCTGCTGAAGTCGCTCGAAGGTAGAGTGGGGGCCGCTTTCTACCAAGGCCAATGTGCCATCGCCACAGTCTATCAGAAAAGAGGCGATTACTTTGCTTTGTCCAAGAAATTCTAAGTCTAAAATATAAATCATTACAAGGATTTGTTTGTATGAGGTTGCTTATGCAAAGCCCTGTTCCAGAGGATTCTGTCCATAGTGATTTTGACCAAAGCAAAAACCAAAGGATAGACTATCAGAAAAATAAGTGCAATTATAAAAACGGCTTTTATAGTATTGCGACCAGCCATAAGGTTGATAATAAACCAGATGATGTCGTCAGCTTTGAGAAGCCGTGAGGCAAAACCAATATTAAAAACGGTAAGCAGACAAGCGGCGCAAAATACCCCCAAGAGCAGTGTTTGCAGAAACACGCTCCATTGGCTGTACTGCTTTCGCTTCATAAAAGAAAATATCAAGGCATTCAGAAAGATTACCAAAGCCCACTGCCCAAAAATAGCCCAGTAGGTATGTTTTAACACGATGTCGAAGGTTTGCTTTTGATAAAACGTATGTGCACCTCCTCCGAGCAGTACTATCAAAATCAATAAGATGAGGCTATAAATTAGGCCGTCGAGGAGTGTTTTTAAAGGCATAATGACAAGTTGATGGGCTTGGATACAGCGCGCCAAGCGGCTTGGTTTGTTTATTTTTGTGCTTTAAATTGTGAAGTTTTTTTTAATATTCCTATAAAAAGCGAATCATTTTGTATTTTTGGTCTTACAAAGCTATTCATAAGGTTTTTGTTGTAGATGATTTCATGGCGCAGGCTTACCCTTTTGTAAAAACATACAGTAGCGACTACCAAAAATTTGTATATACTTTCCACAGCGAAGGGCTGAAAGGCACCATTACCAAGGTGGTAGAGTTTGAGCGCATTCGTGTAGCCAAATGGCATTTATATAATTGCGCCTTTGGCGACTTTGAGCCCGAAAGCCTCCAAATCAATGACAGCGTGCTATCAGACAATGGCGATGTGTTTCGGGTGATGGAAACATTGGTAGAAATTGTGAGGGATTTTCTGGCGCAGCAAGCCCATTTCATGGTATATATATTCGGTACCGATGTGCGTCGCTTACATTTATATCAATATCTTATTGCCAAAAAGATAAAAAAACTTGCCCAAGAATGTATCTTCTACGGGGGTTTTGATTATCTTGAAGAGTATTATCAACTCCACGCACAGTCTATTATACGTGTATTTGATTACTATCTCATTCGCAGCTCAAAGACCTAAGCCTATGCCCTCTCAAAATCCCTTGGCCGAAAAAATGCCCGACTCTCTTCAGGAAATTGCTGAGTATTGTCTCCAAGCGGCTCTGCTGGCCAAGCAACACCAAGCTGCCAAACAGCGCATTGAGCAGCAAAAGCAAGTGCAAGAGTCTCTTCAAGCAGATTTTTTTGGCAAGCAAAAAATATCCTCTTAGCTTTGGCAGCTGCCAACAGCCGCACCTTACAAATTTATACATCAAAGCATTCCCATAAGCAAGCAAATGACCTTGAATATTGGTATATACTTCTATTTTAATAATCAGCTATGAACAGCTACGGACAAGCCTTTAGAATCACTACTTTCGGAGAGTCGCATGGAGAAGCCGTAGGCGTAGTGATTGACGGATGCCCCGCCGGGCTCGACTTCGACTTGGCCGCCGTACAAGCCGCCCTCGACCGCCGCCGTCCCGGACAATCGGCCATCGTAACCCAACGTAAAGAAGCCGATCAGGCTGTTTTGCTGTCGGGGGTATTTGAGGGCAAAACGATGGGTACACCCATCGCCCTGATGGTATGGAACGAAGATGCCAAGAGCAAAGATTATCAGCATATTGCCGATAAGTTTCGCCCCTCACATGCCGATTTTACCTATTTTGCAAAATATGGAATGCGCGATTATCGCGGCGGTGGCAGAAGCTCCGCCCGCGAAACCCTCGCCCGTGTAGCTGCCGGAGCCGTAGCCCAGATGCTCCTCAGCAAGCTGGGTATCGAAATTGCCGCCTATACCTCGCAGGTAGGACACCTGAAGCTCGACAAAAGCTACCAAGAATTAGACCTGAGCCTTACCGAGAGCAATGATATCCGTTGTCCGGAGCCTGCTTTGGCCGAAGAGATGATTGCCTTGGTAAAAGAAGTACGCAAAGAGGGCGACACCATTGGCGGTGTTGTAAGCGGCCTCATTCGCCACGTGCCCGCAGGCTTGGGCGAGCCGGTCTTCGACAAGCTCCACGCCGAGCTGGGCAAGGCCATGCTCAGCATCAATGCCGTAAAAGGCTTTGAATATGGAAGCGGCTTTGAGGGCGTAAGCATGCGCGGCTCTGCCCACAATGATTTATTTTATACGGAAAACCAAAAAGTACGTACCCACAGCAACTACTCCGGCGGCATACAAGGCGGTATCAGCAATGGCGAAGACATTTATTTCAGAGTGGCTTTTAAGCCTGTGGCTACCCTGATGCAAGACCAAGAAAGCCTGAACGAGCAGCAAGAAAGCGTAACCGTAAGTGGCAAAGGCCGACACGACCCTTGTGTAGTGCCCAGAGCCGTGCCCATTGTAGAAGCTATGGCAGCCTTGGTAATGGCCGATTTTGTGCTTCGCAACAATATGTATAAGTTTTAAAAATCATCAAAGATGTTTCATTTAGACCCTCAAAAAGACTACCCCAAACACTTGGAGTCGAAGGCAATCATTCGTTTCCAAGATTGCGACCCGCTGCGCCATCTCAACAATGCCAAGTACTTCGACTATTACTTCAATGCTCGCGAAGACCAAATCCTGAAGCATTATGGGCTTACTTCTGCCGATTTTTTTGCCCAATACCAAGCCGGCTGGGTGGCCTACAACCATAATATCTCCTACATCAAGTCGGCATTGGTGAGCGAGGTGGTGCGTATTCACAGCAGCATTATTTATTTTGATGAAAACACCATCGTTACAGAATATTATATGGCCGACCTATCGGGCAAGGTGCTCAAAAACCTGCTCTGGGCTACGGCCAAGTACATTGATGTAAAAACAGGTAAAAGAAGGCCGCATCATCCCGAAGTGGTACAACTTTTGGAAAGAATTACGGTGCAAGAAGTGGACTTCCTCCACACCGACCTTCAAAAGCGTATCCAACAGCTCAAAGAGCAGCTGGCCGCGGGATAGTGCATACGAAATGCCCGCTTGCCAACGTTTTGTAAATAAATTTAATACTTGAATTTCCCTAAATCTTTTAGTATATGTATCTCAAACACATTCTCGCCGCATCGGCTTTGGCGCTCAGCCTGCCTCAGGCAAAGGCCGACAAGCCTACTCCCCGCAGCAGTGCTTTTCAGCATTATGTTGCTATTCAGGAAGATACACTTTTGAAAAAATCTCCCGCCAATTGGTTCAATCTCGATATTAAAGAAGACAACCTGCGTGGTCTAAGCACCGAAAAAGCTTACAGAGAGTTGCTTAAAAATAAGAAACCTCAAAAAACTATTATTGTAGCTGTGATAGATTCGGGTGTGGACATTGCCCACGAAGACCTCAAAGATGTACTTTGGACAAATCCTAAGGAAATTCCCGGTAATGGCATAGACGACGATAAAAACGGCTACATTGACGATGTACACGGCTGGAATTTTATCGGCGGCAAAGATGGCAAACACGTAGCCGAAGACAGCTACGAGTTGACCCGCGAGTATGTGCGCCTCAAGAAAAAGTATGAGGGCAAAAAAGTGTCTGATAAAAACAAAGACTACCAGTATTATTTGGGCATCAAGCAGGAGTTTGAAAAGAAGCGCGGCGAGGCGGAGCAAGGCCTTAGCAGCCTCCAGCAATTTGCAGAAATGTATAAAAACGCTTCTGAACTGCTCAAAAAGCATCTGAAGGTAACAGAGCTTAGCGCCGAAAAGGTAGAAAGCATCACTACTCAAAACAAACAATTAGCGGATGCCAAAGGTTTTTGGCTCTATGCCACTAGTTTGGGCGTGAGCAGCGAGGCAGATTTTGAAGAGGCTTTCAAATATTATAAGTCAGCCTTAGACTTTGGCTACAACGAAAAATTCGACCCGCGCAGCATCGTAGGCGACAACTACCAAAAACTCCGCGAAAAAGGCTACGGCAACAATGACTTAATCGGTCCTGATGCGCGCCACGGCACACACGTAGCGGGGATTATCGCTGCCAATAGAAAAAACAACAAGGGCATCATGGGCGTAGCCGACAATGTACAAATTATGGTGATTCGTGCTGTACCTGATGGTGATGAGCGCGACAAGGACATTGCCAATGCCATTTTCTACGCCGTGGACAATGGCGCGCACATCATCAATATGAGCTTCGGAAAATCTTACTCGCCCAACAAGGATTTTGTAGATGAGGCTGTAAAATACGCCGAGAGCAAAGGCGTACTGCTCGTACACGCTGCCGGAAACGATGCCAAAAATCTTGAAGTGGAAAGTAACTTCCCCAACAAGTCTTTCGCCAAAGGCAAGGGCGAGGCCAAACTTTGGCTGGAAGTGGGTGCCAGTTCTTGGAAAGCCGACAATATGGAGTTTGTAGCCAACTTCTCCAACTACGGCAAAACAAAGGTAGATATCTTCGCCCCCGGTGTGGACCTCTACGCCACTACACCGCAGCAATCTTACGAATACCTGAGCGGTACCAGTATGGCCGCCCCTGCTACTTCGGGAGTAGCCGCCTTGGTGATGTCTTATTACCCTGAGCTTTCGGCACAAGAGGTAAGAACGATTCTGATGGAGTCTTCGGTGAAATACAAAGAAACCGTAGTAAACAAGCCGGGCACAGAAAACAGCATTCCTTTTGGAGAACTCTCCGTATCGGGCGGTATCGCCAATGCCTACGAGGCCTTGCTCTTGGCCGAAAAAATGAGCCAAGGCAAAAAGAAAAAGTAAAACTTCCTCACAATGGCTGCCTCACAAGCAGCCATTGTGCTTTTATACCGATTTATATGCAAGCACATTACTACGAATCGCTTTGTTATTATCATTTTGACCTTTTCTCGCCTTATGCCAAGTCTTTGGAGCACTTTCTGAGCACCCGTCAAGGCGGATACAGCCAAGCCCCTTACGAGAGCCTGAATATAGGCTTTGGCACTGCCGACAATCCCCAAAGTGTATTGTATAATCGACAAAAGCTGGCTGCTGCCTTGGGTATCCCTTTAGAAAACTTTTGCGTACCGCAGCAATGCCACGGTACGCACATTGCTATCGTAGAGGCTGCCGACCGAGGGCGCGGTGCATTGGAAAAAGAAAGCGCCTTGCCCGAATGCGATGCCATCATTACAAAAGAAAAAAATATCTGCCTGATGGTGATGAGTGCCGACTGTGTGCCTCTGCTCTTTTACGACCCTCACAAGCAGGTGATTGCGGCTTGCCATGCAGGCTGGCGAGGCACGGTACAGCTCTTGGCACAAAAAACAGCACTCAAAATGCAAGAATACTACGGCTGCCGTTTAGAAGATATTTGCGTGGCTATTGGGGCAGCTATTGGGGTTGCCCATTATGAGGTAGGCGAGGAAGTGGTGGCGGCAGTGAGTCAGGCTTTTGCCCAAAGCGATACCCTATTGCCTAAGAATGAATTGAGTGGCAAGCACCATTTCAATTTGCACTTGGCCAATCGCTTGCAATTGGAGGCGGCTGGCGTGCTGCCGCAGCACATCGAAGCAGCTCCTTTTTGTACTTACGAAGCAGGCGACTTGTTTTTTTCGGCGCGGCGCGAGGCGCACCTCACCGGGCGCTTTGGTGCAGGGATAATGCTGCGATAGTTGCTAAGCTGCTGTAATGAAACTTTCGTACTCGCTTTTAATGTTGGAAGATTGTATTTAACTTTGTGCCCCTAAAGTATATTTTTTTAATGATGCAAATAGAAGTATTCAAGTCAAAAATACATCGCGTAAAAGTAACGCAAGCAGAACTCCACTACGTAGGCAGTATTACCATAGATGAAGCCCTCATGGAGGCTGCCAACCTGATACCGGGCGAAAAAGTACAAATCGTGAATGTAAATAATGGGGAACGCTTAGAAACCTACGTAATCCGTGGGGAACGCAACTCCGGCACAATCTGCCTTAATGGCCCTGCCGCACGCAAGGTACAAGTAGGTGATGTGATTATTGTAATTTCTTATGCTTTGATGGACTTTGAAGAAGCCAAAAGCTTTACACCTACGATGATTTTCCCCGACGACAACAACTGTCTTGTATAGAGGCTTCCCCATGAAAACGCTGCTCAAATCTTTGCTCGCCTATGTCCTTCCTTTGGGGATAGGCATTTTTCTTTTCTGGTATGTAGTGATACGCCAAGTAAGCCTCGAAGAGCTGCTTAGTACTTTCCGAGAAGCCAAGCCGGGCTGGATTGCCGCCTCTTTTTTCTTTGGCTTATTGAGCCATTGGGCAAGGGCTTACCGCTGGAAATATCTCTTAGAGCCGCTCGGCTATCGTGTATCGGGTTTCAGGGCTTTTATTGCCGTGATGGTAGGCTATTTTGCCAACCTCTTGGTACCGCGTATGGGTGAGCTGGCGCGCTGTGGCGTACTCCAAAAGGCAGAGGGTGTGCCCGCACAAAGCGCTTTGGGCACGGTGGTATCGGAGCGGATTATAGATGTAATTATTCTTTTCAGCTTGGTCGTGAGCATTTCTATTATAGAGTTTGAGCATTTGGGCAAGCTGGTATTGGGTGTGGTAGGGGCGAAGCTACAAGGATTGGCACAAAGTGGCACTACTTTTTACCTCATTGTGGGAGCGATTTTGTGCTTGGGAGCTGCTTTTGCTTTCTACTTGTATCGCCGAAGAGAGCAACTTTTGCAAAAGCCTTTGGCAAAGAAGATTTGGAGTTTTTTGCAAGACATTGCGCAAGGCGTGAAGAGCATCAGGCATGTGCGTCAGAAAGGCGCTTTTATAGGCTTTACGGCACTGATATGGCTGATGTATTATGTAATGGCCTATGTGCTTTTCTTCTGCTTTCCCGAAACCAGCCAATTGGGTCTGATGGCTGGCATGTCTATCCTGATAATGGGAGGCATCGGCATGGCCGCACCTGTGCAAGGTGGTATTGGTACCTATCATATTTTGGTAAGTCAGACACTCTTGGTGTATGGCATTGCTCAGAGTCAGGGCATTGCCTTTGCGGCCTTTATGCACGCTATGCAAACGGCAGTAATCGTGATTTTTGGGGGCTTGGCTTTTTTGATAAGTATTTTTCTGAAAAAAAAGAATCCGGTAGCTGCCGTATCCTAAGCGTTTCACGGTGATTGCAGAAGGGTTTTTTCCTTGTTTTGTTTTCATAAAGCTGGCAGCAGATTTTTCGTAAATCCTTTATTTACAGAAAGTTTTTGTTCAGATAAAAAAAATCAATATTTTTGGCATTGTGCATTTCCCCTTACATGCAAGTCATTGCATATATTGCACAAAAAGCATTGCTTTGGCTTACTAAAAACAAGGTTTCCCATCACCGATTACTGTGTTGTGCACATGAACGAACATACCTCCACTTTTGAACACCAAATAGCTTCCCTCCAAAAAGAAAAAGAAGAGTTGAAACAAGCACTCAAAGAGTCGTGTCGTGCCAAATCTTTTTTAAATACACTTTCTGAAAATGAGCGCTTGGCGATGTGGGCTGCCGACAAGCAGATGAAGCTGCTGTACTTTAACGAAGCCATAGAAGAGGATTTTATTGCGCCTCTGTTCAAAAAAGTCAGTATTGGTACGCATTTGCACAAAGAGGTGCTTAGAGAAAGCTTATTTGTAAATCATCCTTCCAACTATGAGCGTGCCTTGGGAGGCAAGCTTTTCAAAGTGGAAACGGAGGTAAAACACGAAGGAAAATCTTATTGGGCTGCCATCACTTTTCATCCTATCAAGGAAGATAGCAGTGTGGTGGGGGTGTTGGTTACTGCCGAAGATGTTACGGATGTGAAGCGTGCCGAAGAGATATTGGCCAAAAAAAGCTCCTCAAAAGATGATGTACTGAGCATTGTGGCGCACGATTTACGCAACCCCATCAATAATATTATGGGCTTTACAAGCCTGTTGGAAGCTTGGGTAGAAGAGCTGCCCCAAGACCTTGCTAGAACAGAGGCGGCCACTTATTTGGATTATATACAACGCTCTTGCGAGATTGCCAACAAGCTTATTGCCGATTTGCTGGAGATTACCCGCCTTGAAAACGAAAACTTTATCTTGGAAGTAGCGCCTACCAACCTGCAAAAGCTTTTGCAAAGAGTATTGCACAACTACCAGCTCCTTTCCCAAGAGAAGCGCATGGAGGTACAAATACATGTACCCACCCCTTGTATTGTCAATATCAATGAGCATCAGATAGAACGTGTGTTGGGCAATTTGCTCTCCAATGCCATCAAGTTCAGTTATGAAGGCACTTTGATAAATATCACCGTGCAGCTTCAAGAAAAAGAAGTAGTTATCAGCATCAGCGACCAAGGTATCGGGATGAACGAACTCACTCGCCAGCGTCTTTTCGATAAATTCACAACGGTAGGGCGCAGAGGTACAAAAGGGGAGAAGTCCACAGGTTTGGGAATGGCCATCGTAAAGCAGATAGTGCTCCTGCATCGAGGTAAAATAGAAGTGAAGAGCCAAGAAAATCAAGGCTCTACCTTCCTAATCACACTACCTGTATAAACATAAAATCACTTTGTTGGAAATAAAGGCTATTTTTTATCTGCTGGAGAGAAAACTCCCCTCAGTATTGCGCTTTAGCGCATTGTGAAGTTCCGGCTGAGGGTAAGCAAGTACAATTTCGGTGGGGCGATTGAAGCGGCCTGCCACGCTGGCGCTTACCATACGCTGCCCCAAGAGGGGTTGCTTGGCCGAAAGTTCTTCTACAATTAAATGTGCCAAAGGCGTATTGGCTTGCCAAAAGCTGGCCGCTTTCACAACGATATGCAATGGGTCGTCTTGTACCAATACAAAAGCCAGCAGGTCGAGGGCGCGTCGGGCTTTGGGAGTGAGTTTTTTCTGGGCATCCATCAGGAATCCTGCCTCTAAGGAGATGCTGACTGCCCCTCCTTTTTGTTGAATCAGCACTTCTTCAGGAGCAAAATCTATAAATACATTTTTGAGGTCTTTTTCTAATTGGGCTACCTGCTGCTTCTGCTCGTCAAGAAGGCTGAGCAAATAAGCATCCTCTGGAGACAATTCTTGATTTTTACTTTTGACCTCCGTCAGAAGAGACAAGAGATTTTGCTTTTGTTGTACCAAGAAGAGGGAATCTTTCTGTAATTTTGTGGTGGATTGTTGATAAAACTCAATCTCTTTTTGTACTTGTTGGGATTTTTGTAGCGATACACAGCTGCTCAAGGCGAGCAAGCCACAACAAGTAAGGTATATGAATGGGGAAAGTTTCATGGTTTATAGCGATTTATCTTTGATAAAAAACTTATCACTGACAATTATCCTTTACGCAAAAAAGGCTGAGAGGTTGTAGTTTACTTAGATATTGGGAGAAAGTGCATGTAAGTTCTCCCTTCAAAGTAGCGGCTTTGAAGCCCTCAAAAAAAGTGAAAAATATTTACTTCCCCCTTTTTTGCTCCTTTAAAACACGAGTAAGAATTTCTTAAAAATGAAAAAAAATAAAGCTGTTTTTTTAGACCGCGACGGGGTGCTCAACCAAGAGCGTGGCACTTATACCTTTCGCAGAGAAGATTTCGTGCTGCTGCCCGGTGTATCCGAAGCGCTGCAAGAATTAAAGCAAGCAGGCTATCATTTGATTGTCATTACCAATCAGGGAGGTATTTCGCGTGGGCTTTATAGTGCTGCCGATGTATGGGAATGTCATCACCATTTGCAAGAGCAGTGTGGGTATTTGATTGATGCGCTTTATTTTGCACCTTATCATAGTAGCATTACAGCTTCTCTTGCTGCCAAGCCTGATAGTCTGATGTTGGAAAAAGCCATTGCCAAGTACCACATTGAAGTAGCAGCATCGTGGATGGTGGGCGATAAGCTGCGCGATTTACAGGCAGCTCAAAAAGCACAAGTACATAGTGCTTGGATACGTGCAGAAGGGATGGTATTATCAGAGTTTTTGCCCGATTGGGAGGGAGAAAGTCTTTGGGATTTTGCTAAAAAAATTATTGGAAAATAAACAGCAATAGCCTTGCCAAGAAGCGCTACGAGTGTGATACTCCTTGGCAAGTGCTTATTTTATCCTCTTTGAGGCTTTTGTTCTGTGTCATTTTTTAAATAAGTGGGGCAGGTGTATCTTTTTGCACAAGCCGAAGCCATAGCGATAAGCAAAAGACCTGCAAGGAATAGACGTACACTTTTCATATCAGAAAGAAATTTTAATGAAATACAATATCTAAAAACGAATATAAAGCTTTTTCGCAAAAATCAATCCTATTGTTTCATTTTTTAGGCTTGATAGCCCAAAATTTTCAACATAGACTCGCTGCTTTGCTCCGGCGAGAACAAAGAGGTTTTGATTTTGCCTTTCTTGTCTTTGTCTATTACGATGTGCTGCGGTGCCGGAATCAGGCAGTGCTGAATACCCCCGTAGCCACCCAAAGACTCTTGGTAAGCGCCCGTATGGAAGAAGCCGATGTAAAGCGGCTTGCCATTGTCTATCACTGGCAAAAACACCTCCGAGATGTGTGCTTCGGAGTTGTAATAGTCGAGGCTGTCGCAGGTAAGGCCGCCTAAATTCACTTTGTGGTAGGGTTTGTCCCAATGGTTTACTGAGAGCATAATAAACTTCTGGTTCATGCCCCATACGTCGGGAAGGTGCGTAATGAAAGAGCCATCAATCATGTACCAAAGTTCCTTATCGTTTTGCAGTTTTTGGTCTATTACCGAATACACCACTGCGCCGCTTTCGCCTACGGTATAAGAGCCAAACTCGGTGAAAAGATTGGGCACGGGCACGTTGTTTTTGGAGCAAATCCACTGGATATTCTCAATAATCTGCTCTACCATGTATTGGTAGTCGTAGCTAAACTGGAGGGAGGTTTTGATGGGGAAGCCGCCACCGATATCCACGGTATCCAAGTCAGGACAGATTTTTTTCAGCTCGCAGTATTTGTACATAAATCGGCTCAACTCACTCCAATAGTAGGCTGTGTCTTTGATGCCGGTATTGATAAAAAAGTGGAGCATTTTGAGCTTAAACTTAGGGTTGTGCTCGATTTTTTCTTTATAAAGGCGGTCAATATCGCTGTATCGTACCCCCAGGCGCGAGGTATAGAACTCAAAATTGGGCTCTTCGTCGGCAGCGATACGAATGCCTACATTGATGTTATCGCAGTCGGCACTTTCGTATTCGTTGATTTCGTTGAGATTGTCTAAAATAGGTGTTACATTAAAGCCCGCCTCCAGCAGTTCGCGAATATAAGCGGTATAAGTGGGGCGTTTGAAACCATTGCAGATAATGTAGGTATCTTTGCTGATTTTGCCCTTTTCGTAGAGCGATTTTACGATGGGCAAGTCAAAAGCCGAGGAGGTTTCGATATGGACATCGTTTTTGAGCACCTCTTCTAAAATAAAGCTGAAGTGCGAAGACTTGGTACAATAGCAGTAGGTATAGCTCCCGTTATATTTATATTTTTTAATGGAATCATTAAATAATTTTTTGCAATATTGAATATGCTCACTAATTTTGGGAAGATATGTAATTTTGAGGGGAGTACCATATTCCTTGATAACGTCCGACAGCTTGACACCATTGAACAGAAGCTCATTTTTTACTACTTTAAACTCCTGTGTAGGAAATTCAAAAGTTTGTTCGATTAAGTCTATGTAACTCTTCATTTTTTGAGATAGGGATACTGCGGTTTAGGTACGAAAATTTTGGCAAGCGAAATTAGGTAAAAATATAGTTTCTACAATCAAAATTGCCAAGAATTTCTTTTTTTAACATAAAAATAATATTTTAGGCATTGTAATACTCAATACAGAACCAAAAGCTTTAGTATATGAAACCCATTAGAATATTGGAGGTAAAATCGGAGTTGGGAGCAGGTACGCGTGGGGCAAGCCTCGGAGTAGATGCCCTAAAAGTAGCTTGTTTGAATAGTGGGAGCGATTTTTTTGCACGTTATGCCCTTGTCGAAATCCTTACCGAAAACGAGGCGCTTTTTCAGCATACGCCTTATCGCAAGGCCAAATACATTGATATTATCTACGAAGTAGCCGAGCGCGTTTGCAATCTTACCTACGAAACCCTCAAGTATGGCAGCTACCCCATCGTATTGGCCGGCGACCACTCCACGGCAGCAGGCACTATTGCCGGCGTGAAAAAGGCTTATCCCGACCAAAGGCTGGGGGTAATATGGGTAGATGCACACGCCGATTTGCACTCGCCTTTTACCACGCCCTCAGGCAATATGCACGGCATGCCCTTGGCCATCTCGCTGGCCGAAGATAATCTGGATTGTAAAATTAACCGCCTACACCCCGAAACAGCCGCCTATTGGCATCAAATCAAGAACTTGGGAGGGGTCATACCCAAAATCAAACATGAGGACATTGTATTTGTGTCTATGCGCGATACCGAGGAGGAAGAAATCCACCTTATAGACAAGTATCAAATCAAAAACTTTACGGTAAGTGAGCTGCGCAAAATAGGGGTAGAGGAGGTAGTAACACGTACCTTTAAACATTTGGCTGACTGCGACCTGATTTACATCTCCTTCGATGTGGACAGTCTCGACGCACGTATTTCGCAGGGCACGGGTACCCCCGTAAAGAACGGCCTGAGTGTAGATGAAGCCCGCGAACTGAACAGCCTTCTCATACAACACCCCAAAGTGTGCTGCTGGGAGATGGTGGAGGTAAATCCCTGCTTGGACAAAACAGGCAATGTGATGGCTGAAAATGCTTTTACTATTTTGGAGTCGGTGGTAGATACGCTGGAGCGTGTTCAGAAAAAAAGCAAGGTGCTGCGCTAAACCATTGCACAAGGTGGGTAGGAGCTAAGCATCTAAGTACAAATAATAGTCTTTGAGCAAGGCCTTGAAATCTTCGCTGTAATCATTTTGAGCCTGATTTTTGAAAAAAAAGTGGCGTTCTTGCCAATTCACAGATTGTCTATCCCAGAAGCTCACCACCCTAAAGGGCGTGCTGCGGCCTTCATTTTGATATAAATAAATACTTTTTTGATGTTTTAAACCCCGTTTAATAGCCAAAAGACCAAAAGAAGCTGTGGCTGATACAGGCAACAATACTGCCGCTTGGCCTTGGGGAGCAAGCAAGGTTGCGAGGGCATCGGCCAGTACCTCAAAGGGCAGTGTATCTGTATGCAGTGCTATTTGTCGTGCTGCTTTTGTACTCGGCAGGTGCTTTTCATAAAAAGGCGGGTTGCTCACAATGAAATCGTAGTCTTGGGCAGGGCGAAAATCTTTAATATCCATAGGAGATACCCGCAGGCGATGTGCCCAGGGGCTTTCAGAGAAGTTTTCTTGGCACTGTACAAAGGCAGCAGCTTCTACCTCTACGGCTTCTATGGCTGCTTGTGGGAAAGCCTGCGCCAACATCAGCGAGAGCAGACCCGTACCCGCCCCAATGTCTAAAATACGAGCAGGAGCGGCAGCTTCTTGGGCGCATAGCCCGCCTAATACGCAGGCTTCGGTGCTTACCTTCATGGCACAGCCTCCTTGCCTAACGATAAATTGCTTGAATTGGAAAAAATCTTGTGGCAC
>DAIQNQ010000072.1:5964-14672 GCA_036788275.1 Thermonemataceae bacterium | reverse complement strand
CTCAGAAATGTCCGAAAAAATATATCTCTTGGCAGGCAATGGAAGCTATGCCGCTTGGTGGGACGATTGCCTACCCTTTTTTCAACAAAAAACACCCATCCCCGTAGAGCTGCCCGGCTCTGGCAGCAATCGCTCGGAGCGCTACCGCAGCCTCGAGGAGCTGGCCGAAGCCCTGCTGGAGCAAACCGAGCCGGGGCAAGAAATCTTCGCCGTGGGTGTCAATGCCTTGGTCGTATTGCATGCCTTGGTGCGGCAGCCTCGGCACTTCTCTAAGGTGATGCTTCTCGCTCCGGTAGGCGCTTTTTTGTGGGAGCGCTCCTTCGTAAAGTTGATGTCGCTGCCACCCCTGCGCAAGACGATTCACTTTTTGCTGAAAAATTTCCCGAAAATATTCGCTCGTAAGTTTTCCTCGCGCCGCTGGACTGATGCCCAATACCAACGCATGGCCGAAGGCTATCGGCAATGCGTGGCCTTTGAGGAGTATTTCAGAATCGTAAAACCGCACAATGCCCTCCGCCTTTTTGAATGGATAGATTGCCCCATCGAGCTGATTTGGGGAAGGCACGATGCCGTGCTGGGTATTCGACAGGCTGCTGCTTGGGACAGTATCTTGCCACGTGCCGCCCTGAGCATCACCATTCTGGAAGATTGGGAGCATTACCCTTACATAGATGCCCCGCAGGCTTTTGCCGATTTTATCGAAAGTCATCAGCCACAGTTCCTCGCCCACAGCAAGGCAGGGCGCTTGCAATTGGCACAGCTGGCAGCTTTGCCCATGCCCAAGGCCTTTACCTTGCACAAACAAACGCTGAACGAGGCTTTTCTGAGCCAACTCGACCCTACGCAGCTCTTTGCCGTGCGCTCTTCGGGAGCAGAGGAAGACCAAATAGACCATTCCCATGCCGGAAGGCATCATTCTTTTTTGCAAGTACCTTTTGCGGAAGTGCTTTCCAAGGCCACCCAGCTCTTCGAGAGTGGCTTGGAGGAGGTAGTGGTACAAGAGTTTGTGCATCCCCAAATTTCGGGCGTGGCCTTTACGAGAAGCCTTTCCGCAGAGGTAGAGCTGGTAGAAGGGCATCTGGAAGCGCTACTTTCAGGAAAAATACCTGCCCGAAGCTTTATTCTGTCCAAGATGTCTGCCGATTGGGCACTCGCCCCCGATGCTGCTACGCAAGCACTTTTTCAAAAATATGGGTTTAACACCAAGGCTTTGTGGGACTTTTTGCAGCAGTGCATCAAGGCCTTCCATTATCAGGCCTCCGACATCGAATGGGCTTGGAACGAGCAGGGCTTTCACTTGCTACAAATTCGCCCTGTTACACAATATTTGTGGCGACGTAACCTCACTTCGGCCAATTTAGATGAAATCTTGCCTGCACAAGTAAGCCGCCTGATGGAACACGCCCAGCGCCATGCTGCCCAAAGCATCGGACAAATTTATGCTCTCTGGGATACGCGCGTACTCAACGACAACGAGCCTTTTACCAGCATTGCCGACGACAATGCTTCTTACATCAACTCCGACCTTTTCCTTGCCCGCTTCCAAGACTGGGGCTTGCCGAGCAGTCTCTACGCCCGCGAAATAGGAGGGGCAGTACCGCATCTCCCCTTTCGCTTGGGCAAGGCGCTGCGCAGTATTCCCACCTTTCTGAAAATGCAAAGCAGCTCCCGAGCCGCGCTGCCTGCTATTGCAAAGGGCTTGCAAGGTTTTGCCAATGAGCTGGCAAAACTGCAGTCGCAAAAAGCCTCGGAAGCAAGCTTTGTAAACTGGTTTGAGCGCTACTATATTTTCATTGTACAAAGCAATATCCTCATCAATAACTGCATCAGCACCTCTTTTGGAAGCTTCTTGGGAAAACGCAGTACCGTATATGAGCAACTGGCACAGGCAGGCCACAGCCCGCACCGTATCGCCTACGAAAGCGACCCCGCCACCCCACGCCAAGGACAAAGTCCTGATTTGCAAAATTTCCCACAATGGCCTTGGCATATCCGCTGGGCGCATCGCCTGCTCCTGCCCGGGCTGCTGAGCTATTATTTTGAGGTGAGAGAATGGTTTCGCGACAACAACATGCGCCTCTTTCACAAACTGCATCTGGCCTTGCAAGGCAGCGACTGGCTACTACCGCACGAAGGTATTCGCAAGTACCGAGGCAGCTTTTGGCAGTCGGGAGGCGAAAGCAGCAGTCAAAGTTTCTCCTTTCTCATTTATGGTGGCAGTGTAGAGGGCGTTTTGGGGCGAGATATTCTGGTGGTAGATGCCTTGGAACCGGGACACTTTGAGGCCTACAAGCAGGCCAAGGCCGTCATTGCCCGTGTAGGTGGGCGGCTTTCACACGGGGCTACCTTGCTGCGCGAGCTGCGCAAGCCCTCGGCGGTGTTGAGCGATTTTCCAAAAGATTTCAAGCCTCAAAAAGTGCGCTTTTCGGAAGGGAAAGTGTATTATTTGGAAGAAAACAATGGCTAAAATATACTCAAACAAGAGTTACTTTGATTAAAAATTAAATCATTTAAAATCAAGCTAATCAATCAAGAAAATCCTGAAAATCACTTTCATCTTGGTACAAAAAAAGGTGCCGCAATGCAGCACCTTTTTCCAAGTGTTATAACGCCAAACTTAGTGTTTCTTTGAGTTGATAAGCAGAAAGCAGCTCAGGCTGTCGGCCTGTATTGGCAATAAAGACCCCTCTGCTTTTGAGCGCATCGGCTTGTTGGTAGAGCTTTTCTAAAGAAACCAAACCAATAGCATAATGGAAGCCGCGGCCTTGATACTGCTCGGATATTTCGTAGAAATCGAGCAAGGCCAAGTCTTCCGGCTGCTGATAGCGGAGGTATATTTCCAAGAGCACCTCACGCGTATATTGCAGCTTTTGTGCCCTTTCAGCTTTTTTGTAGGCATAGCGATAATCATAAAGCGCCGCCGAGATGTCGGACAGCACCGCCGAACCCGTAGGGTGTCCCCCCGCTCCTTTGCCAATAAAAACCTGCTTTTGTGAAAAAGCTGCTTCTACGATCACCGCATTATTTTCGTATTCTACATGATACAAGTAGTGCGAAGGCGGAATGAGCTGTGGCATCACAAAAAGTGTAGCCTGCTCTTCGTTGAGCTTGCGAGAGGTAGCTACCAGCTTTATCTTGTAGTTTTTTTCGTTTACAAAGCGGAGGTCTTCTTCCGAAAATTGCTCAATGCCATAATTCAGCACCTCTTCGGGTGCTACCTTGATGCCGTATGCGTGCAAAGCAAGGATAATGAGTTTGTACTTAGGGTCAAAAGCGCCTACATCAAGCGTAGGGTCGGTTTCGGCAAAGCCCAAAGCTTGTGCCTGCTGAAGTGCTTCCTGATAGTTTTGTTTTTCTTGTGTGATTTTGGAAAGGATATAGTTGGAAGAGCCATTGAAAATACCACTCACTTCGTGGAGCAGCTCATTGTCGTAATACTCTTCCAAATTGCGTATAATAGGAATACTTCCGCAGGCAGCCCCCTCATAGAGCAAAGCGCCTTGGTACTCTTTCTGCAATAGCAGCAGCTCTTCTAAATGCTCCGCCAGCATTTTTTTGTTGGCAGTTACCACCGTTTTGCCTTGTCGGAGTGCCTCAGCCACAATCTCGAAAGCCTCTTGGGCATTGTCTATCAGCTCTACAATCAGCTGAATATCAGGATTGTGCAGCAGCTCATTTTTATCAAAAGTGAAATAGTCGGCAGGCAAGCTTCTTTGCTTACCTTTCTGTTTGACACAGATTTTCGCTATTTCCGCGTCAAAATGCTTGTTTTGATGGATAATGTCGTAAAGCCCTTGCCCTACGCATCCAAATCCGAACAAGCCTATTTTAAGATTCTTACTCATTATGATAGTTCATATTAAAAGATGAAAAGAAGGCGGCTCAGACTTCCAAGGCTTTTACCAATTCCCATCGGCGCACAGCCTTAGTAATTTGATAGGCCTCTATCAAGAAGCCGTCATGTCCGAAGAGTGAGTCTATTTCTTCATAGCAAGCATCGGGAATATGCCTTGCCAGAAAACGCTGTTCTTCGGGCGGAAAAAGCAAATCGGAGCTGATGCCTATCACCAAAGTTTTGGCACTTATACCTTGCAATACCTCCTCCAAAGAGCCTCGTCCACGGCCAAGGTCATGGCTGTCCATCGCCTTCGAGAGCGTCCAGTAGCTAAAAGCATTGAAGCGCTTGGTCAGCTTTTCACCTTGATACTGCTGATAGGAGGCCGCTCGGAAGCCCTCCAAAGCCGAAGCTTCCTCTTGCTGGCTTTGTTGGTAGGTGTAGTAGTTGCGATAAGAGAGCAGGGCAATGGCACGAGCGGCTTTCAACCCGACCAAGCCTGCTTGTGGGTGCTTGTATTGCCAACTGGCATCGGCCTGAATGGCCATACGTTGCGACTCGTTAAAGGCGATGCCCCAAGGAGAGTGGCGCGCATTGGTAGCCAAGAGGATGAGCCTCTCGAAGCGTGTGGGCGCTTGGCAAGCCCATTCCATCGCGTGCTGCCCTCCCATGGAGCCGCCTATCAGCAGGGCTATTTTCTCTATTTCCAAATACTCGCGCAAAAGCTCCAAGGCTTGCGCCATATCGCGGATGCTGAGCAGGGGAAAATCGTGATAATAGGATTCTTGACTCTCAGGATTGACAGAAAGCGCATGCGTAGAGCCATAGCAAGAGCCCAGCATGTTGGCACAAACAATGAAATAGCGCTGCGGGTCGAGGAGCTTGCCCTCGCCAAAGAGCCCCTCCCACCAATCGGCCACATCGGAGTTGGCCGTAAGGGCATGGCATACCCATATCACATTGTCTTTGGCGGCGTTGAGGCTGCCGTAAGTGTGATAAGCCAATTGCCACTCGGGAAGGGTAGCGCCACTCTCCAAAGTGAGTGGCTTTGTGCTACGATAAATCTTTGCTTGCTCGTTTTCTTGCATGGTACCTGATAGCCTATTACTGCTTAGTTGAGTCTTTTTTCGAGGGGATAAATCTTTTCGCTCAGCTTTTCACTATTGACCTTCTGCACAGTAATGCCAATAGGCGTGGTATTTTGCAGGTTGTCGTTTACGGGGCAGCGCTGCTCTACTACGCTCAGCCAATTTGCCAAAGTAACTTCGTCGGCATCGGTATCGGCAGTGATGGCCACTTGCAAGTACTGATAGCCGGCGCGCGCCTCTTGAGATTGGCCTAAGAAACGGGCGGGGTCTATTTCGCCCTGAATATCAATATGTAAAGAACGTAGCTCAATGCCCAAATCTTTGGCTACCAAGTGTGCCACCACATTGAGGCAGCCTGCATAGCCCGCCAAAATATACTCTACGGGATTGGGCGCTTGGTCGGTACCGCCCAAAGCCTCGGGTTCGTCAATCACAAGCGAGAAATTGCGCACTTTGGCGGCAAATTTTGCAGGGCTCTCGCTCAATCCTTGCAAAGAAAAATGGAGTAATGACATTTTTTTGTAATTTTGGGATGAAAGTTAAACGATAAGGTCTTTTCGCGAAGACTTAATTTGGAAACATCAGCAGCTATCTCCTGCTGATGTTTTTACTTTTTTAGGCCAATACAGGCTGGGGAATTTTGGCAAAAGCTTGTGCAAAATCAGCCTTGATATCATCAATATGCTCGATACCTACCGATACACGCAACAAGGCGGGCAATACCCCTGCGGCGATTTGCTCCGTCTCGGAAAGTTGCTGGTGGGTAGTCGCGGCAGGGTGGATGATGAGGGTTTTGGCATCGCCCACATTGGCCAAGTGGCTGGCCAATTTCAGCTCGTTGATGAAAGCCTCGGCAGCCTCACGCCCACCTCTGATATTGAAAGACAGTACGCCGCCATAGCCATTGCGCAAGTATTTTTTGGCCAAAGTATGGTAAGGGCTGCTCTCCAAGCCGGGATAGTTTACGCTTTCTACCTGCTCGTGTTGCTCCAGCCATTGTGCCAAGGCAAGAGCATTGTCCACGTGGCGCTGTACACGCAGCGAGAGGGTTTCGAGGCCTTGCAAAAGCAAGAAAGCATTGAAAGGACTTTGTGAAGGGCCAAAATCGCGCAGACCTTCTACACGCGCTCTGATAGCAAATACGATATTGGGCAGACCCAAGGGATTGCCTTCGCCGAAAGTATCCCAAAACTTGAGACCATGATACCCTTCGGAAGGCTCTGTAAACTGAGGGAATTTACCATTAGCCCAATTGAAATTGCCTGCATCTACAATTACGCCACCGATGCTGTTGCCGTGGCCGCCAATCCACTTGGTGGCAGAGGCTACCACTACGTTGGCTCCGTGGGCGATGGGCTGGAAGAGATAGCCTGCCGCACCGAAGGTGTTGTCCACCACCAAAGGAATCTGGTGCTTTTTGGCCAAAGCAGCAATGGCCTCAAAATCAGGAATATTAAAACCCGGATTGCCGATGGTTTCTACATAAATTGCCTTGGTTTTGGCATCAATCAGTGCCTCGAAGGCCTCTGCCTTATCGCCCTTGGCAAAGCGTGCTTCGATGCCCAAGCGCTTGAAGGCCACTTTGAATTGATTGTAAGTACCTCCATACAAGAAAGAAGTGGACACGAAGTTGTCGCCTGCTTGCAAGATATTGTTGAGAGCGATAAACTGCGCCGCCTGCCCCGAAGCCGTAGCCAAGGCTGCCACGCCGCCTTCCAAAGCTGCAATGCGCTTCTCAAATACATCGGTGGTGGGGTTCATGAGGCGGGTGTAGATATTGCCAAACTCTCTGAGGGCAAAAAGATTGGCTCCGTGTTCGGCATTTTTGAACACATAAGAGGTAGTTTGGTAAATAGGCACGGCACGTGAGCCAGTGGTGGGGTCGGCCTCTTGGCCTGCATGGAGTTGGAGGGTTTCAAAACGGTAGTTTGACATAAAAAGGGGAAAGTTGAAAGTGAAACGATTATTTGAAATTGGATTAAATAAAAACTTGAAGAGAGGCACAAATGCCAGAAGCCAATCTCTCAAGCAACTGAAAAAACGCAGAGTTACACTTCGCTGAAAAACGAAACGCAAAAATGTTTTTTTGCTTGAAAAATTAGCAACAACAACAGCAACAACAGCAAGCTGTTACTTCGGTATAAAGAATAAGGGTTTGTTTGGCAGCTTTGAGCTGCGAGAAGGGAAACTGTGTACTTGAAAAGGAAACTTTCATAGCTGATTGTGTTTATATCTCCAAAATATACTTTTGGCAGGAATTAGCACCTTGCACGTTTGGTAGGTTGCCAGAGGGTCGTAGAGCCTGTTCTCTTACCTCTTCTTTATAAACCAATCAAAGAATTGACTGGTGTGATGCTGCAAACTTACATGATAGTTTTTTGCTGTGCAAATTTTCAGCTTATTTTTTTTCCAATACAAAAATCATCCGGTCGGAGGTTTCTTCTTCAAAGTTTTGCAGGGCATAGTTGCCCCAGACCTCGCAAAGTTGGAGCTGTGCTTCTTCAAAATAAGTCAGAAAATCTTTGTAAGTAATGGCCCTCACCCGCTCTTGAAAGTGCTGCCAAGTGCCCTCGGCCTCAAAACGAATATCTTTTACGATAAAATCTTCTTCTAAATAGCGTTTGATATAAAATGTAATACCCTCGATATGCTGCTGCTCTTCGGCTACCAAGCGGCGAAGGGTAGTACGAGGATTCAGGAAATCTATCACCAAGCGGCCTTGGGCTTTCAGATTGGCGGCAGAGGCGCAGAGCGTTTGCAGGTTTTCGGCGTGGCTGTCGAAATAACCAAAGCTGGTAAAGAGGTTCAACACAAAATCAAAGCCTTGCGGCTCAAAGACCTCGCGCATATCGTGGGTATGGAAAGCCAAGCCCTGCTCTTCAAACTGCTTTGCGTGGCGAATGCTCTCTTCTGAGAGGTCTATGCCTACTACCTCAAAGCCTTTTTGGTGCAAATAGAGGGCGTGGCGGCCTTTGCCGCAGGCCAAGTCCAAGAAGCGTTGCTGGGGCTGGAAATGCAATGCCAAGGCAAGCTGGTCAATTAGTTTTTGGGCTTCTTGGTAGTCGCGGTGTTTGTAGAGGATATGGTAATAAGGCGAGTTGAACCAAGTGGTAAACCACTGTTTTTTGTTGTTCATGGGTTTATTGCTGGGGTTTTACTTCTTCCACCATTTGTCGGATGCCATCGCTCATATAGCCTTGCAGTTCGCCTTGCTCGTCGGCAAAAATCAGATATGCCTCCAAATCTTTTTCTTTAGCGAGAATGGCCTTGCTCTCTTCCAAGCTCAATACCATAAAGAGTGTGGCAAAGGCATCGGCGGTCATGGCATCGGGTGCAATCACCGTAGCACTCAGCACCGAGTGAAATACAGGCTGGCCGGTTTTGGGATTGAGGATATGGGCGTATTTTTTCCCATCTTTGACGTAAAACTTCTCATAGTTGCCCGAAGTGGCCAAGCCTTGCCCATCGAGGCTGATGGCTGCGTGCAGGGCTACTTGGCCTTTTTCAGCAAGTATAGGATTTTTAATCCCTATTTTCCAGATATTTCCTTCGGGGTTGCGGCCACGACACATCACCTCGCCGCCCAGCTCCACCATAAAGTTTTCGATGCCTTGGCTTTGCAAATAGGCCGCCAGTACATCTACGCTGTAACCTTGGGCGATGGCGTTAAAATCGAGCGACACTCCTTTTTTCTTTTTATACACCTTCTTTTCGTCGAAACCAATGTAGTCCATCGAAACAAACTGCAAGAGAGAATCTATGGTATTGGCTGCCAAGCTTTGTGC
>DAIQNQ010000072.1:0-5864 GCA_036788275.1 Thermonemataceae bacterium | reverse complement strand
TCTATGTATTTTATCTGGTAGGTAGAGCCTTGTGCTGTTCCTTCGAGTACCAAGAGTTGCTGATTGGCCTCTGCGGGCTCTTGAGGCGCTTCGGAGCAGCTCCGCACAAGATAGACCCCACCCACTGCGAGCAGAAGAAAGAGAGAATAGAAAATATTTTTTGTACGGTTACTCATCGCTTTTACGGAGAATTGTGTTTATTTTGTATAAAGCTGCTTCGGCAGGGTTGCACAAAATTAGTGTTTTTGGGTGATTTTACAGAAAAGCTCATCGCTATTTCTCCATAATTTTACAAAGACCTTTTTTCGATATTTCCATTAACGCCAAGCAAGCTGCTTTTACATAATACCTAAGTTTTTTCAATGCTTTCTTACAAAAGAGAAGCTTTTAAAACTACCCCTAACCTCTCCTTTGAAAGGAGGGGAAATTAAAACCAAATAATTTCTCAGTATAAAAATATATGCGACAAGATTACCTCTCCGGCGATAAAGACAAGCTTTCGGCAGGCGAGCGCGAAGTAGAAAAAGCGCTGCGCCCACTAAGCTTTGATGATTTTGCAGGGCAAGACAATATCGTGGAGAATCTCAAGGTATTTGTATTGGCTGCCAAAAAACGCGAAGAAGCTCTCGACCACGTACTTTTGCACGGGCCTCCGGGCTTGGGCAAAACGACGCTCTCTAATATCATTTCCAATGAACTGGGCGTGGACTTGGTAACGACCTCCGGCCCCGTACTCGACAAGCCCAGCGACTTGGCGGGCATCCTGACCAAGCTGAGCCAAAATGACGTGCTCTTTATTGATGAAATACACCGCCTCAATCCCATTGTGGAAGAATACCTTTATTCGGCGATGGAAGATTACAAAATAGACATTCTGCTCGACTCCGGCCCCAACGCGCGAAGTGTGCAAATAGGCCTGAATCCTTTTACCTTGATAGGTGCTACCACACGCTCCGGCCTGCTCACAGCGCCTCTGCGCGCGCGCTTCGGCATCAATGCTCGCCTCAACTACTATAATGCAGCACTTTTGGCTTCTATCGTAAAGCGCTCCTGCCATATCCTCCAAACGCCCATCGCCGAAGATGCCGCCTACGAGATTGCTCGCCGCTCCAGAGGTACACCCCGCATCGCCAACAACCTGCTGCGCCGCACCCGAGATTTTGCCCAAGTAAAAGGCAATGGCACGATTACCAAAGAAATTGCCGAGATTGCTCTCAAAGCTTTGGAGGTGGACCAAAATGGCCTCGACGAGATGGACAACCGTATCTTGAATACCATCATACAGAAGTTTAAGGGAGGCCCTGTGGGGCTTACAACCATCGCTACGGCTTGCGGCGAAGATGCCGAAACCATCGAAGAGGTGTATGAGCCTTTTTTGATACAAGAGGGCTACCTGAAGCGTACCTCGCGAGGCAGAGAGGCCACTTCTATGGCTTACAAGCATTTGGGTATCGTGCCTCCCAATACCTTAGACCTTTTTTAAAATGCTACGGTCAATCTATATCATCAACAAGCCTTAATCCCAAAATGGCATGGTCATTAGTTGGATACTTCTATTTTTCTTGATTATATTTTTTTGGCGGGTGGTACGTACCAAGGTGTTTTTGCCGGCAAGTGGTACTTCTTCAAAATCCGATACCAAATACAAAACACCACTGCAAGTACCCTCTTCACAGGCACGGGCTTACCCCTTGGTGTATAGCGGACAGCTGCACAAGCCTACGCGGCCCATAGAGAAAGAAAACCTGAATCGTGGCAAAAGCGAAGACTATTTTTTGGAGTATTTGTGGCGCTATTTTCCTACTTATATCCATACCGACATTGCCTTGCCCATTCGCGAGGAGTGTTATTTTCCTGATTTTGCTTTTATAGATAAAAAACATTCGCTCTATATAGATATTGAGATAGACGAGCCTTATGCCTTGCCTTTTGGCTACCCCACGCACTGTATCGGCAGCGATGAGATTCGCAACCGCTTCTTTGTGGAAAATCACTGGATGGTGATTCGCTTCACCGAAGAGCAAGTAGTACGTGCCCCCAAAAGCTGTTGTAAGTTTATTGCTGAGCAAGCTGCCGCCATTACCAAAAACCACCGTCTGACAGAGGCCTTTTATGAAATAGACGACCTCCAGCTGCGCCCCAAGCAGTGGTCTTTCAGGCAATCGGAGCAGCTTTATAAGATGCAATACCGAGACCACTACCTCAAAAGTATCAAAATCCAAAAACCATAAGGGCACGGCATAGTAATCGAAGATTGTTTTGGCATTTCTACTTTCTTGCTATATATTTGCAAGCACTTGTACAACACACATCGCCAAGCTTCTACCATGAAATACAAACGCATTCTCCTCAAACTCAGCGGGGAGTCTTTAAGCGGTGAAAACCAGCAGTATGTAATCAATCCCGCCCGCCTTGAGCAATATGCCCAAGAAATCAAAGATGCCGTAAGGCAAGGCGTACAAGTGGCCATCGTAATCGGCGGAGGCAACATCTATCGTGGCTCCGAAGCCGACCGCTCCGGTATAGACAAGGTGCAGGGCGATTACATGGGAATGTTGGCTACGGTAATCAACGGCATGGCGCTGCAAAATGCCATCGAAAAGCAAGGAATTTACACCCGCTTGATGTCGGCCATCAAAATGGAGCAAATCTGCGAGCCTTTTATCCGCCGTAGAGCTATTCGACACCTTGAAAAAGGCCGTGTGGTGATTTTTGCTGCCGGAACTGGTAATCCTTATTTTACGACCGACTCTGCCGCCAGCTTGCGCGCCATCGAAATAGAAGCTGATGTGGTGCTGAAAGGTACGCGCGTAGATGGGGTGTATAGTGCCGACCCCGAAAAAGACCTTGATGCCGTGCGCTACCAGCAAATATCTTTTGATGAGGTATATGCCAAAGGCCTGAATATTATGGACCTGACAGCCTTCACACTCTGTAAAGAAAACAACCTGCCCATCATTGTATTCGACATGAACAAGCAAGGCAACCTGCTGCGCCTCGTACAAGGCCAAGATGTAGGCACGCTGGTATCTATGGCCGTAGCACAAGCATAATCACAAGACTTCAATTTATACATCATTTCACTTTTTTAAGTCATGGAAGAGGAAATCAAAATGTTTTTGGACGAGGCACAATCCCTCATGAAAAAAGCCATCGAACATACTACCAACGAACTACTGAAAATACGTGCCGGAAAGGCCATGCCCAATATGCTTGATGGCGTAATGGTAAACTACTATGGCGCTGCTACGCCTATCAACCAAGTAGCGAGTGTGGCTACGCCTGATGCACGCACACTCACGATTCGCCCTTTCGAGAAAAATATGTTTTCTGAAATAGAACGCGCCATTATCAACAGCGACCTTGGGCTGAACCCCAACAACAATGGCGAAGTAATTCTCCTCAGTATTCCTCCACTTACCGAAGAAAGACGTAGAAACTTGGTAAAACAAGCCAAAAACGAAATCGAAAACGGTAAAATCAGCATCAGAAATGTCCGCAAGGAAATCAATGAGTCGCTGCGCAAGCTCCAAAAAGAAGGCGCTCCCGAAGATGCCGTAAAGAGAGCCGAAGAGAAGGTACAAGAATACACCAACAGCTTCTCCATAAAACTCGACGAACTACTGGTACAGAAAGAAGCCGATATTATGAAAGTCTAAACAGCACTTTCACATCAAAAAAGCACCCTCCAAAAGAAGGTGCTTTTTTTGCGCATATTTAACAAAAACAATGCAAAAACTAATACATCAGCTCTTCCCTTGTGGCAACGACCAAATCTTGAGCGCGTTCGTTATGTTGCGATAAATCTAAGCCCACGTCTTCTTTGTCGGAAAGCACCCGCATGGGAATCAGCTTGTTGGTGAGTACATAAAGCAAATAAGAGCCGCCAAAAGCAAAAGCACTTACCAAAGTCAAGGCCAATAAGTGATACAAGAAAGTATCGCTCTGCCCATACCATAAGCCCACCTCTGCGGCAAATACCCCCGTGAGCAACATGCCCACAATACCGCCCACGCCGTGGCAGGCAAATACATCGAGGGTGTCGTCAATACTGGTTTTTTCTTTGATAAAAAATACCATCCGATGACTGACTACACTCGCCACCAAACCAATAAACATACTTTGTCCTACATTCACAAAGGCAGCACCGGGCGTAATGGCCACCAAGCCAACCACCGCGCCCACACAAGCCCCCAAGGCCGAGGGGCGCTTGCCCAGCAGGCCGTCTAAGAAAACCCAAGCCAACATCGCACTTGCTGAGGCGGTATTGGTAGTAAGAAAAGCCAAAGTAGCCGTGCCATCGGCAGCCAAAGCTGAGCCTCCGTTGAAGCCAAACCAGCCAAACCAAAGCATGCCTGTACCCAAAAGCACGTAAGGAATGTTGGAAGGCGCATGAGAGATGTGTCGGCGCGGCCCCAAGAAAATAGCTCCGGCCAAAGCGGCAAATCCTGCCGAAATATGCACTACCGTACCTCCGGCAAAGTCGAGCACGCCCCAATTACGAAAAAGACCGTTGGGATGCCAAGTAGCGTGCGCCAACGGAGTATAAATAAAGAGTGCAAAAAGCACGATAAAGAGCAAAAAGGAAGTAAAACGAATACGCTCGGCAAAAGCTCCGGTAATGAGCGCGGGCGTGATAATGGCAAATTTGAGCTGAAAAAGTGCAAAAAGTGCAAAAGGAATAGTAGCTGCAAAGGCCTCGTTGGGGGCAATGCCTACGCCATCAAACATCATATACGACAGCGGATTACCGATAAAGCCGCTGCCCTGCCCGCCGATACTGTCGCCAAAAGCGAGGCTAAAACCACAAAATACCCATAAAATACTCACGATGCCCAAGGCCATGAAGCTTTGGAGCATCGTAGAAACCAGATTCTTCTGCCGCACCATTCCGGCATAAAAGAAAGACAATCCGGGAGTCATGAGCAGTACCAAACCCGTGGCCGTGAGCAGCCAAGCGGTATCGCCCGAGTCAAGGCGAGCATCGCCCAAATCAGGCGTTTTGATGGGTATAAAGATGCCCCAAAGCGCCAATGCTCCCAAAATCAGGAAAGCCGAAAGGTATTTTTTGTTCATAGAATAATAGGTTTTATTTTAAACGTATTTTTGAGATTTTGCTATTTTTTTTAAAAAAATTGTATTTTAAAGAGGCTATTTATTGATTTAAAATTAAATTTTAGGAAAAAGCGATTTTTAAAATAACCACTTTTTAGAAATCTACAAAAAATACTTATTACTGTCAAGAGATTGTTAGAAAAGTGTAAAAGGTTGTTTTTATAATGCTACGCGCTACACGATGAGAAAACCGCATAAAGCAGGCCCTGCTCGTAAAATAAAAGCAAGTAAGCTTGTGCTTGTAAAAACAATCTCTATATTTGCAATATTGTTGCATTATTGAAAGCCTTGTTTTATGATACACATCCACCAAGTCAGTAAATCCTTTAAAGGAAGTCCTGCTGTTCAAAATTTGACTTTATCGGTCAAAGAGGGCGAAATTTTAGGACTTTTGGGCGCAAACGGAGCAGGAAAATCCACCACGATTAATATGCTCTTAGGTTTTCTTGCTCCCGATTCAGGAACGGTAAAGATTCAGGAAAAAGATACCTTCAGGCAAGCCCAAGAAGTTCGCCAACTTATTGGCTACATTCCTGAGAATGTCAATTTGTATCCTTACCTATCAGGTATCGAAAATTTGGACTATTTCTGCCGATTGGCAGCTTTGAAATACTCCAAAAGCGACCTGCAAAGCTTTCTCTCTACCTGTGGTTTGCAAGCCGAAGCCCAGCACAAAAAGGTAGCAGATTATTCTAAAGGTATGCGACAAAAAGTAGGCATTGCCATTGCTTATGCCAAAAAAGCAAAAG
>DAIQNQ010000071.1:0-14853 GCA_036788275.1 Thermonemataceae bacterium | reverse complement strand
CCCGCCGTGTTTGGTGTTTTAGCGAAGCGACACCAAACACAAAGGCTTTGATAGGAGCAGAAAGCTTCCGTACAAAAATATAGCTTTTGGGTATTTTTACAAGTGTCTTCCTGCTTCGTTTGGTGTCAGGTGGAAAAACACCTGACACGGCGGGATAATTCGGAGATTATCCGAGAAAAACTTCGTAACAAAAGCCTAGTGCTTACTGCCGCCGAGTACCAGCACGAAAGCGGAGAGGTGCAGTTTCAGATATTTGAAGGGGCTTTGGCGGAAGCAAGAGGCCACAAAAAAACCTGCCGAATAAGCTCGGCAGGCAGACAAAGATGTTTCGCTAAAAGCGTTAAGAATTCTTTTTTCCGTTTTCGGGTGCTTGGGCTGCTTCTTTTTGTGTAGTATCGGCAGCAGGGGCAGAGGTTTCTTGCAGGTTGCTGCCATTGCTGTTTTTGCCATCACCAAAAAACTTATCGCGGATAGCTGCGGCGCGTTCTGCCGATTCGGGCGTATCAGTGTATTCATTGCGCAGTTGGCGTGCCGAATCACCTTCAGCTCCATATACATACGCATCATTTTTGCGATGATCCGGCAGCTTTTTCTGGTCAGACTCATTGTACTGATACAAGCCACAAGCCGAAAAACTGAATAAAAGGGCTATCAAAAAGAGGTTTGAAAATTTCATAACGTGTTTGCGTTGATATATGTGTTGCTGTCGAAATTTCAACAAATATACGAGTATTTTTGTTTGTGGGCACAAATCCAAAAAAAAATGTCAATATTTCCTCTACAATATTCCTTTTTGTAGAAAAATTTGTACTTTGAGGAAATATTCCGCATTAAAATCAAGCAATCTTTTACTGAAATATGACTTTTGATTATATCATCATCGGTGCCGGTTCTGCCGGATGCGTATTGGCGCATCGCCTTTCTGAAAATCCCGCCCACAAAGTGCTGCTTATAGAGGCTGGCGGCCCCGACAATAAATTTGAGATACAAGTGCCTGCGGCCTATTCTAAGCTGCACAAGAGCCGTGTGGACTGGGCTTTTTATACCACCCCCCAGAGCCACGTACTCAACCGCCGAATGTTTCAGCCCCGAGGCAAAACCCTCGGTGGCAGCAGCTCTACCAATTGTATGGCCTATATCCGTGGCAATGCCAAAGATTACGACGAATGGGCGGCTTTGGGCAACGAAGGCTGGAGCTACCAAGACATGCTGCCTTATTTTAAAAAATCGGAGCATAATGAACAATACAAAAATGAGCATCACCAGCAAGGCGGCCTGTTGAATGTGAGCTATGCCAATTTTGTAACGCCCCTTGGCGAGGCTTTTATCGAAGCCTGCGAAACACAGGGCATCGCTACCAATACCGATTTCAACGGGCGCAAGCAAGAAGGAGCAGGGCTTTTTCAGTTTACCATCAAAAAAGGCCAACGCCACAGCGCTGCCAAAGCTTTTTTGAAGCCTGCACTGTCGCGCCCCAACTTGAGCGTGATTACCAAAGCCCATGTGGCCAAAATCATCATCGAAAAGCAGCGTGCCGTAGGCGTGGCCTATCTGCAAGGCAAAGAGTTGAAAGAAGTGCGTGCCACGCGCGAGGTGCTACTTTCGGCGGGGAGCTTCGGCTCGCCCCAAATCCTGATGCTTTCGGGCATCGGAGAGGCCGCACAGCTCCGTGCCGCAGGTATTGACGTGGTGCAAGAGCTGCCCGGCGTAGGCAAAAATCTGCAAGACCACCTAATGAGTCCGATTAACTGCCTTTGCAATGCCAAAATCACCTTCAACTCTGCCCAAACGCCCGGCAACATCCTCAAATATCTCTTGCTCAAAAAAGGGCCGCTCAGCGCCAGCCCTTTGGAGGCCAGCGCTTTTCTCAAAACCAAGAGCAGTTTGGAGCGCCCCGACATCCAGTTTCACTTTGCGCCTGTGCATGGTACCGATTTGTACAATCCCGATGTGTTGCCCAAAACCGATGGATTTATCATTTTCCCTACCTTGCTGCGTCCCGAAAGCCGCGGGCAAGTACGCTTGCAATCTGCCGACCCGCTGGCTGCCCCCCTCATAGACCCGCAGTATCTCTCTGAGGAAGCCGACCGTCGCTGCCTGATAGAGGGCTTCAAAATAGCCAAGGAAACGCTGCTTTCAGCGCCTTTCAGCCCTTATCGTACAAAACTATACTATCCAGAAAAATCCAATAATGATAAAGAGATTCTCCAGCACATTCTCCAAACCGTAGAAACGGTCTATCATCCCGTAGGTACTTGCCAGATGGGCAGCCACGAAGAAGCCGTAGTAGATAGCCACCTGAGAGTAAGAGGAATAGAGGGGCTGCGTGTGATAGATGCCTCTGTAATGCCTACCATCATTACAGGCAATACCAACGCCCCGGTAATCGCCATTGCCGAAAAAGCGGCAGACCTTATCATAAATGGGCAATAAAGTACAAGTGCAGGATTTCTCGAAAATATCCAAAAAAGAGAAAGCCAAAGTAGAAAAAAAATCGTAACTTTGTAACCCACCTGAGGTTTTCTCAATAATGTGATAAGGTGGTTTATTTAGGTTTAATTATAGGGATTCACTTTCTCCACTTGGGGGAAGTGAATTTTTTTGGATTTGTATAAAGTCCACAATGCCTCGTGCTGTAATGCGCCTAATGGTGCGCTCCACTTCTTTGTTTTCTTGGCGCAAAATGTATTGAAACTTCAAGACGACTGCCTTTTCTTGGATTTTTTCGGTACGTAGAAAATAGCTTTGCGGCAAAATATACGCCTCGTAGTCGGCCAAGGCCTCTATCAGGTAAGTTTCTAAGGCGGCAATGCCTGGAAGAAACTCATAACTAATTTCAAACTCGATGCTCACCTTTTCTTCGGCGCGCTTGGTAAAATTGATAATTGTGGCCGTAAAAACAATGTTGTTGGGGATATAGACCAGCACGTCCTCATCGTTGAGCAGGCGCACGTGCAGCAAGCTGATGTCGGTGATTTTGCCTTTAATATCGCCAATTTTTACGCTGTCGCCGATGGAAAGTTGGTTAGAAAACATCAAAATCATGCCATTAATCACATTGGCAATGTAATCTTTGGTAATAAGGGCAATGGCCGCCGCCACGATACTCAGGGAGGTAAGCACTTCGCGGATATTAATATTGAAAAACAAGAGCAGACCGAGAATCAAGATAAGCACATTGAGCAAGGTGGCAATATAGCCAATGCCCAAGCTGAAGTTATCGTTGGGGCTGACTTGCTGCGTATCTCGCTGCTTGTTGCGTTTCCAATACACATACAAGATGATGGCGCGCAGCAAGTCTATCACCATCAGAAAAGTAACAAATACAAGGATGGCATCTAAGTGTACGATGCGGGCTTGCAAATACTCAAAAAAGCGATATTGTACCGCAAGGTTGTCGAGCTGGATTTCGAGCAATACAATCGCCGTGAAGAGCAATACTTTGAAGAGAAAAAAAGCTTTCCGCTGATTTTGGGAGATAAAGACATACTTTAGGAAACTTTGTGTACTATTGGCTGATTGTCTTGATTTTAAAGGAGTAGAGTATTTTTGTGATTCAAAACTGCTATTTTCAATATTTGTGCACATTTTCTCTAAAACTTACTTTCCAACAACTTTCTTGATGCGGGGGCGTACAGATGTGGTATTTTAATTTAAAACAAAACTCAATGAAAAAAATTGTATAGATGCTTTCCCTGCTCATGATTCTTTCGGGCGCTTGCACACGGGTAATTGTAGTAGAAAAAAATAAAAGACCTCCCGGCCACGCCAAAAAGCACCACGGACACAAATCTGCCAAACAGCATGCTTCGGGGCATAAAAAGAAGAAGCCCTCAGGCAAGACTCCTGTGGACAATCGCTTCCGCGCTCCCCGATAAGCCCTAAGATTGCCAAAGCGGCCTTGTTGTATTACAGTAAGGCCGCTTTATTTTGCCACAAAAATGAAATCGCTCCCCGGCTCATTGGTGCCAAACTCTCCGGCGTGTGGCTCTGGGCTGATTTTCTCTAAGTAACTTACCACTTCCGAGAGCGTCAGGATTTGGTCTTTGCCGCCGTAGCTGCGCAAAGCCTCCAAAAATTTCCGTGCAAAAGGCGAATGTTGCCCGGGCGTACCGTCGGGCACATATTCTTTGCCGCCCGAAGTAATGTATTTGCGTGTAACGGTACTGAGCTTGCGCCGGATAAACTCCTCCGGAGAGATGTCTTCCGAGAGCGCTTCTCCGCGTACCCCTTTGGCGGCCAGCAGGGGGTCGAAAGTGCCCCCAAAACAGACATCCATCATCAGCAAAATATGCTTACAATTGATGTTATTGACGTAGCTGCGCAGTACGGAATGGGGCAAGTAAGATATTTTGGTATCGTCGTCGAGGCGGGAGTCGCGCGTTACCAAATAGCCCTCACGAAAGGTTTGGTCGAACTGCCCGTGTCCGGCAAAGAAAATAAGCAGTTGGTCATTGGCTTGGTAGCTCTTCTGCAAATACTCTTTGAGCTTCAAAATCACCTGCGCTTGGGTGGCATTGATGACGAGGTCGGTTTCAAAGCCGTAAATCTCGCGGAGGTCTTGGGCGATGGTTTCGGCATCTTTGACAGGATTGAGCAAATTGCCCCAATATTCATATTCGTTGGTAGCAAAGATGAGCGCATAGCTTTGGCCGAGGGCTTTGTATTTCTTTTTCTTTTGGGAGGCGCTCACAATGGGTTCTTTGAGCAGCTGAAAAGTAGAGCGTTGCACATTGCCTTTCAGGTCGCTGGCCTCTATCTCGAAGCTGTTCATATCTTTTTTGAGCAGCAGCACTCCATTGAAGTCGCCATTGGCCAAAACCCTTGCCGGATTCCCATTGATAAGCACCTCTTTGATGCCGCTCTCATCGCTGGCCTTGCCGATAATATTGATTTCCGAACGATTGCTCACCACGATGCCCCCACGCGCCAAGGGAGGCGATACCAAAGTGATCAGGGGCGGAATATCGTCCACGGTGCTTTCGCTTAGTTCATCAAGAAGTTTTTGTACTTGGGTGTAGTTGGTTCCTTCTTTTTTGGCCAAGCTCACGGCCTTGTGGGCTACTTCCAAGCAATTGAGCTTTTTGCCATTGTGATAGAGGAGCTGCGCGTAGAGTTGATTATGAATGAAGTTGTCTTCTCTTTGCACTGCCTGAAAAGCCCACTGCTCAGCCTTTTGGCGAAGGTCTTCGTCTTGGAGGCCGTGCAAGCTTACTTGCAGCGCCAAGAAAAACCAGTCTTTGGCCTGCTGGGCATCGCGCAAGAAATTGTAAAAATCTTCGGTGGCACTTTGCCCTTTTTTGAGTCCCCAATGCGCCATGCCTCTGATAGCCAAAGGACTTACTTGGTAGGGGTCGAGCTCAAGTGCGCGATTGGCATGGTAAAGCGCACGGCCATAATCTTTGTTGAAAAGCAAGAGGGCAGCTTTTTCGGCATGCACCCAAGCCTCGCTGCTATCAGCCACAAATACCTCTTCATAGTGTTTCAGCACAAGGGCGTAGTTGTTGAGGGTGGCATAGCATTCGTAGCGGCTGTGGAGGTATTGAGAGCGCTCCGGGGCAAGCACTTGGGCTTGGTCGAAGCTACGAAAGGCCTGCGGGTAGTTTTTTAGGTTGAAATAAGCGATGCCTCGCCAGAAGTAAGCCTCTGCAAAGTTTTTGCGCAAGCGAATCGCCTCTTCAAAATCTTGAAGTGCCAGCTTGTGGTTGTTCATCTGTATTTGTGCCTTGCCGCTGCGCAGGTAGTCTTCTACTTGTGCGGAAGCCTGCTGTGGGGCGAGGAGCAAGAAAAATATATGCACCCAAAGAAAAGCCTTTGAAACCACCCCTAAGCCCTTGGAAGGAAGGGAATTTAAAGTTAAATAATTTTTAGTATAAAAAAAGCTGCAAAAAGCCGGAAAGAAATGCCTCATCATGCCTGAAGAATATTTTGAGAGCGTTAAGATATAGAAATTTCCAATAAAACAAAAAATCCTATATGGCCGCAATGCCCAGCACCTTCCAAAGCGCCGAGGCTTTGAGCAGGCATTCGGCATACTCTTCGGTGGCTTGGGCATCGTAGGTAATGGCGCTGCCTACCTGAAAAGAGGCGTATTGGCGCGCGGCATTGTAAAGCAAGCTCCTGATGACCACATTGAAGTCGAAGTCGCCCTCAGGGCTGATATAGCCGATAGCGCCTGAATACAGCCCTCGGCGCGATTGTTCGTATTGCTCTATCAGCTCCATCGCCTTGATTTTGGGTGCGCCAGTCATGCTGCCCATCGGGAAGGTGCAGCGCAAAGCCTCTGTCCAGTGGCTGTTTTGGCGAAGGCGGCTTTGTACGGTAGAAATCATCTGGTGTACCTGTGGAAAAGTGTAAATTCCGAAGATTTCGGGCACTTGCACTGAGCCTGTTTCGGAGCAGCGCGCCAAGTCGTTGCGCACCAAGTCCACAATCATCATGTTTTCGGCGCGCTCCTTTTCGCTGTTTTGGAGTTGTATTTTCAATTTTTCATCTTCTTCGGCGAGGGGGCTGCGGCGAATCGTGCCTTTGATAGGCTGTGAGAGTAGTTTTTGGCCATCTTTCTTTAAAAAACGTTCCGGCGAGGCACAAAGCGCATAGTGTTCGGCCATTTGCAAATAGACCGAGAAAGGCATGGGCGAGAGCGCATTGAGCCGCTCGTACAAGGGCAGCGGCGCGAGGCGTGCCTGCTCCGCAAAAAACTCCATACAATAGTTGATTTCATAAATATCACCTTCTACAATATGCGCCTTGAGTGCCTCTACACGGCGGATATACTCGGCCTCCGGCACTCTTGCCTGCCAAGTAAGTGGCTCGCTGTGTGTGCTTTCTTTTTCTTGGTGGCTTTGTATGGCCTCTAAGAGCAGCTCCCAAGGCCAATCGCTCTCCACCAGCAAGGCCTCTGCCTGCCAATGCAGGCGATGCTCCGGCTCGAAGAAGGAGAGGAGGGGGAAGGCCAGTCCGTCGGGTTGTTGGCTTTGGAGGGCTTCCAGCTCGTTTTTGAGGTCATAGCTCAAGTAGCCAAAGAGCCAAGAGGCTTTTTGCTTGTGAAAGTCGGTCAGTGCTTCAAAAGCTTGGCTGTCTGCTTGAAGAAGGCGTTTGGTTCCTGCGGCCAGCATCTTGGGGAAGGGGGCTTGTGGGTACAGGTCTTGGTACTGATTGGGATTCAGGAAAATACAGTGCGAAAAACCACTCGCCCAGCGCAGGGCTTGCCTTATAAAACCCTCAGGAAGCGTATGTATAGGTATTTGATAAATCATAGAGAAATACGAATAATCTGCAAAATCGCACAAAAGCTTTCAACAAAATGCATAACTTTGCGTAAAAAGCCCAAAAACCAAAATTAAAACATAATTCTCAATCTGTATGAAAAAAGTATGCTTTGTATTATTGCTACTGCTTGCCCTTGCATGGGAAACACAAGCACAAAAAGAATGGGCAGTAGGGATAAGAGCCGGTGAGCCCGTGGCTTTGAGCCTCAAAAAATACCTCAACGCCGGACAGAATGCCATCGAGGTAAATATCGGTACTTATGGCTATGCTTATGGCTATGATGGCTACCGAGGCAATAATGGACGCTATCGCTATTATCGCGACCGCTACTTTCACCGTGGGGGAATCGTGGTGATGGCCAATTATCTGTGGCACAACAAAATAGCAGATGCTGAAGGCCTCCAGTGGTACTGGGGCGTAGGTGGGCAATTACGCAATGTGGTCTATTCGGTGGATAGAGACAATGATGGCGACTTCGACGAAGAAGTAAGCACTATTGGCTTAGGCCCCAACGGAGTGGTTGGTTTGGAATGGTTTATTCCTGATTTGGAAGAGCTTTCGGTATTTGTAGATACAGGGCTTTATGCAGAGCTTGTGCCGAATCCTTGGCTCAATCTGAATGTAGGTATTGGGGTGCGCTTTAATTTCTAAATCTGACCTGTGTAGATACACACTTATAAATTCGGTAGTAGATACGCAAGCAGTGTGTATCTACTACCAAATTTATAACAAAAACAAATATTAATACAATAAAAGCAAGAGCAGAAAGTTGTAATTACATTGATTTGAATACGCTTCGCACATTAATTACTTGATTTTTTAAGGCATTGAAAACGAAATGGATACTGCTTTGCTTAGGAATTTTCCTCGGCAATGGGGCAGCTAAAGCACAAATTGACAGAGACCAGTACATCTTATATGCTAAAAAAACTACTCAAAAAATAGAGATAGACGGCTTGGCGCAAGAAAGCGACTGGCAGGCCGCCGGAGTAGCCAATAATTTTTATCAAAATTTCCCCTTCGACAGCAGCTATGCGCTACGCCAGACAGAAGTGCGCATCCTCTACGACGACCAAAACCTCTACGTACACGCCATCTGCTATGGCCAAAGCCCCAAAGAGTACGTGATTACCTCGCTGCGGCGCGATTTCGGCCTCGGCAATGCCGACTTCTTTGCCACTTATTTCGATACCTTCGAGGATGCCACCAATGGCTTTTCTTTTTCGGTAAACCCGCTGGGCGTGCAGCGCGAAGGCCTGCTGGCTGATGGCGGTACGCGTGGGGCAGATATAGACTGGGACAATCGCTGGTTTGCCAAAACCCACCAAGGCGCAGACTTTTGGTCGGTAGAAATGGCCATTCCCTTCAAAACTTTCCGCTACAAACAAGGCGCACAGGAGTGGTTTGTCAATTTTGGCCGTGCCGACTTGTACCACAACGAGCAATCGTCGTGGATTCCCGTGCCGCGTACTTTCAATGTATCCAACTTGGGTTTTACCGGAAAATTAGTCTTTGAAACGCCCCTGCCCAAGCCTGGTGCCAATGTGGCCATCATTCCTTACCTTACCGGAGGTTTTAGCGAAAATCGCCTGAGCGGACAAGCCGACAAATACACCGGAAATGTAGGAGGCGATGCCAAAATAGCCCTTACGCCCTCGCTCAGTTTAGACCTGACCGTCAATCCTGATTTTTCGCAAGTAGAGGTGGACCAACAAGTAACCAATTTAGACCGCTTCGAGATATTTTTTCCTGAGAGAAGGCAGTTTTTCTTGGAAAATGCCGACCTTTTTTCGCGCTTTGGCTTTAGCCGAATACGGCCTTTCTTTTCAAGGCGTATCGGCGTAGGGATAGACAGCACTACCGGACAAAATGTGCAAAATCCTATCCTCTTCGGTGCGCGCCTCAGCGGAAAAGTAAACAGAAATTGGCGTGTAGGCCTGCTCAATATGCAAACCGCTACCGATGAGGCCAAGGGGATTTTGGGGAGTAACTATACTGTGGCCACTTTCCAAAGGCAAACCGTAGGCCGTTCTAATATAGGGGCTATCTTTGTGAATAAGCAAGTTACCACCGACTCCACGGGCGATTTTTCACTGAATACCAATAATTACAACCGCGTGGTAGGCCTCGACTACAACCTGCTTTCCAAAGACAATAAATGGAGTGGCAAATTCTTCTACCACCAGCTCCTTACCCCTGAGCAGCGCCCCGAGCAGTATGCCCACGCCTCTTACATCAATTATAATACACCTATCTGGAACATCAGTTGGAACCACGAGTTTGTAGGGCGCGACTACCGCCCGCAGGTGGGCTTTGTGCCACGCAACAACCACTGGCGCTTAGAGCCTTCGGTATTTTATTCCATCTATCCCAAGCACAGCCCTTCCATCAATAGGCATCGCTTGGGAGTGTATAGCAATTTGTATTGGGATACCGACGGCGACCTGACCGACCGCTACGTGGAGCTTTCTTATGCCCTCTTTTTTGCCGACAACAGCCGCATACAGACTTGGGGCAGCAAAGGCTTTGTAAAGCTCTTTTCGGCCTTCGACCCGACCAACTCCGGCGGGGAGCGCCTGCCCATAGGAAGCGCCTACGACAACTACCGAGGCTTTATAGAGTATGCTTCCAATCCGCGCCGTTTTTTTACTTACTCGGCCAGCTTGAGCTTCGGCGAGTTTTTTAATGGGCGCAATGTGAGTACCTCCGTGGGCTTAGGCTATCGCTTTCAGCCTTTTGGCAGCATCGGGCTGAATCTAAACTACAACGAGATTCGCCTGCCGGAGCCTTACAAATCGGCAGACTTCTGGCTCATCGGGCCTCGTTTGGATGTGTCTTTCTCGCAAAGCTTGTTCTGGACAACCTTCTTCCAATACAACAACCAGATAGACAATATCAATATCAATACCCGCTTGCAGTGGCGCTTTGCACCGGTATCAGACTTGTTTGTGGTATATACTGATAATTACTTCCCCGAAAATTTGGAGGTAAAAAACAGGGCTTTGGTGCTGAAACTCACCTACTGGCTCAATCTCTAAGCATTTTTGCAGTGTAGAAAATTGAACAGAAAAAAGAATAAATTGTTAGTATATCGAAGTGCAGATTTTTACAATGCGCTACGCATACAATCATTTTTTCGACCTAAAATATAATGAATAAATATACCCTTACCGTGCGTGAGGTGCAGCCTGCCGGAGCAGACAGCATCCTCATCGTTTTTGAAAATGCACTCGCTCCAATTACTTATCGCTCTGGCCAATTCCTGACCTTGGTGATGCGCTTGGCCGGACAAGAGATACGCCGTTCTTATTCGCTTTGCAGCGCCCCCAATGTGGACAGCCACATGGCCGTGAGCGTAAAGCGGGTAGAAGGCGGGCTAGTATCGAATCTCCTCAACGACAGCCTGCAAGCAGGCGATACCCTGGAAGTGCTGAGTCCGATGGGCACTTTTACGCCCGATATACAGCCCGATACTGCCTTGCACTTTGTGTTTTGGGCAGCGGGCAGCGGCATTACCCCCTTGATGTCTATGCTCAAAAGCATTCTGACGCAAGCGCCTGCCTCGCGCATTACGCTGGTGTATCAGAACCGCTACTGGGACAATATCATCTTCAGAGAGGAGCTGGCCGAGTGGCAAGCTCGCTACCCCGAAAGGCTGCAAGTGCTGCACTGCCTCAGCCAGCCCTACGAGGCTTGGGAGGGCTATCGAGGCCGCCTGAATGCCGATATGATAGGCAAGATACAAAGTAAAATTCCCCAAGATTTGCCACAGTCGCATTGGCTCTGCGGCCCTGAGGAGATGATGGATTGTATCGGTGATACGCTGCAAACTTTGAACATTGCCCCTGCGCAAATACATCGCGAGAGCTTTTATAGCAGCAAAAGTACCGAAGTGCCCTCAGAAGTAGCTGAAGGCCTGAAAGAAAGACAAGTAGAGGTGCATTATGACGGGGCAGTATATACTTTTCCGGTAGCACCGCAGCAAACGATTTTGGATGCGGCCATGGCAAAAGATATTGATTTGCCCTACTCTTGCCAAAGCGGCCTTTGTACGGCCTGCTTGGGGCGCTGTACTTCGGGCGAGGTGAAAATGACTGAAGACGACTGCCTCACCGACCAAGAAATGCGCGATGGCTATGTGCTTACTTGTGTGGCGCATCCGCTCAGCGAGGGAGTGGTGATACATATAGACTAATTTCTCAAATATGGGTAATCAAAAAATCCCTCAAAGCTTCATAAGTTTTGAGGGATTTTTGCTTTGGGATTATTCTATTTTTTCTGCCACCGCTTCGCTTGCACGCAATCGCCACCTTTCTTTGTAGATAGAAGAGTAAAAAATTTCATATTCCAATTCTTGCTTTCCCAAGCTCATGAGCAATTCGAGGAGCTTTTTACCGCTTTGTTGATTGTTGTGAATGCGCAGGTGTTCTACCTTTTCTCCTGCCGGAATCATCATGCCACGATAAATATTGGAATGTGATAAATCCGGAATACTGTCTAAGGCTTCCTGATAGTAAGTACTCAAAAACTGCATAATGTCTCCCTGAAAGACTTTTCCTTGGTGGCGTATGATGACTGAATCCACAAAGGCCGGACCTATTCCATTATTAGCAATCAGATAAGTATAGTTTTCACCTAAAGTATTGTAATTGCTCATCGAAAGATAAGGCAATACCGAGAGGCGTTGCTGCTCTTTGTTGGCATTGTGCTGCTCAATAGTGATATACAAGCTGAGCAAACTGATGAGAATGGCGGAGAAGCTGACGAATTTGTCGGCATTCCAAAAAGATATTTTTTTCATAGAATAATATGAAGTTAAAATAGAAACAGGCAGTGTTTGGGGCTAAAAAAAGGAGCGAGCCAAAGCCCGCTCCCTCATTGAGTAGAAGCTTACTGCAACATCCGCAGCAGAGAGCTGAGTTCGTCTTTCAGCTCTTTTCTTTGCACAATAAAGTCCAAAAAGCCGTGCTCCAGCAGGAATTCCGAGGTTTGGAAGTCTTCGGGCAGGTCTCTGCCGATGGTTTCACGGATAACCCTTGGTCCGGCAAAACCGATAAGTGCGCCCGGCTCGGCAATATTGAAATCGCCCAGCATCGCAAAAGAAGCCGTAACGCCCCCGGTGGTAGGGTCGGTAAGGAGCGAGATATAGGGAATGCCCGCCTTGTCGAGCAGCGCCAGTTTGGCCGAGGTTTTGGCCATTTGCATGAGCGAAAATCCGGCTTCCATCATCCGCGCGCCACCACTTTTAGAAATCATCAAAAAGGGTTTTTTGTGCTGGAGGGCATGGTCAATGGCGCGGGCGATTTTTTCGCCTACTACTGTACCCATAGAGCCACCGATGAAGCTGAAATCCATACAGGCAATCACCAAGTCCAAGCCATTGATTTTGCCATAAGCCGTGCGTACAGCATCTTTGAGGCCTGTTTTCTTCTGCGAGTCGGCTACCCGTGCCGGATAAGGCTTGGTATCGGAAAATTGCAAGGGGTCGCCGGAGCTGAGCTGCTCATTGATTTCGGTAAACTCGTTGTTATCAAAAAGTATCGCAAAATACTCTTTGGAGCCGATGCGCTCGTGGAAGCCACAGTTCAGACAAGTAAAAAGGTTGGCTTGTAGCTCGGTAGTGAGCATCACCTTTTTGCAGGCCGAGCATTTGTGCCAGAGGTTTTCGGGCATTTCTTTCTTCTCGGTGGTAGGGGTTTGGATGCCCTTTTCGGTACGAATAAACCAAGACATAGCAGTAGGTTTTGATGAAAGACTTAGGCCAGGGTAATTTCTTTGGCCAAATACACATCTTGCACCGCGTGGAGCAAGCTTACACCTTCATTCATAGGGCGTTGGAAGGCCTTTCTGCCCATAATGAGACCGGTCCCTCCAGCGCGCTTGTTGATAACGGCAGTGCGGATGGCCTCGGCGCGGTCGGAAGCGCCCTTCGAGTCGCCACCGGAGTTGATAAGTCCGGCACGCCCCATGTAGCAGTTGGCCACTTGGTAGCGGCAGAGGTCAATGGGGTGCGAAGAACTGAGTTCTTCATATACTTTCTTATGAGTTTTGCCAAAATTGAGGGCAGTGAAGCCGCCATTGTTTTCGGGCAATTTTTGCTTGATGATGTCTGCCTGAATGGTTACGCCCAAGTGGTTGGCCTGCCCGGTAAGGTCGGCAGACACGTGGTAGTCGGTACCGTCTTTCTTAAAGGCGCTGTTGCGGGTATAGCACCAAAGGATGGTGGCCATTCCCAGCTCGTGCGCCATCTCGAAGGCCTCGGCTACTTCTTGGATTTGGCGCGTGGCCTCGTCGGAACCGAAGTAGATGGTAGCGCCCACGGCAGTAGCGCCCATATTCCAAGCCTCGCGGATAGAGCCGTACATGATTTGGTCGTACTTGTTGGGGTAGGTGAGGAGTTCGTTGTGGTTGATTTTTACGATAAAGGGGATTTTGTGGGCATATTTGCGTGCCATCATAGCCAAATTGCCGAAAGTAGTAGCTACACCGCTGCAATGGCCTTCGATGGCCAGCTTGATGATGTTTTCGGGGTCGAAATAGATAGGGTTGGGGGCAAAAGAAGCCCCTGCGGTATGTTCAATGCCTTGGTCCACAGGCAAAATAGATAAGTAGCCTGTGCCTCCGAGGCGGCCATGGCCATAAAGTGCCGCAAGGTTTTTGAGGGTGGGGATATTGCGGTTGGAGTGGGCAAACACTTCGTCAATAAACTGAGGGCCGGGCTGGTGGAGCAGGGCTTTGTCAATAGTCTTACAAGTATGTTGGAGGAGGTTTTCGGCATCTGTGCCAAGGTTTTCAACAATATTTTGGTAGGACATACGTCTGAGATTTTGGTGATAATGGTTACAAGCAGAATCTTTAAGCTGCAAATATAGGTATTTTTTGAAAAGTGCTTCTTGTGAGAGAAGTTTTTGTGGGCGGTGCGTGGCGCTTTGGTTTTGGTAGAAGGCAGTTTGGTGAAAGGAAAAGCCTTATCAGTAAATAAAATTCAATCTTTCATTTACTTTTTTACATAATTTCATATTAATTTTATACTTTTACTTGTTGAAATAAAAACTTACATTTGAATACTTGCATGCCTTGTTTTGCCTTGCAGCATTGCGCCCAACAAGCAGCCTGCACTCAAACTCTTAATCTTGTATCAGCCTATTATGAAGTCCTACTTCCTTCCCTTGTGCCTACTGGTACTCTTGCTGAGCGCCTGCGAGCGTGAAGACCGCTTTGGTTCCGGCTTACCTGTAATCTTTCAAATAGACCAGCTGCAGCTGAGTGGTGGCGATACCATTACCATTACAGGAGATAACTTCTCGGAAAACGCCGCCAACAACCTCGTTACCTTCAATGGTACACAAGCGCTTATTGTGAGCAGCTCTTTCCGCGATTTGGTGGTAATCGTGCCGGATCGTGCCGGAGCAGGCTCATTAGTGGTAACGACCCGCTCAGGCCGCTCCAATGAGTTTCCTTATCGCTATAATTATCAAGTGACGGGGGTAAATACATTGGATTTGAATGTAGAGTCTACCACTTTTCGCAAGATGAAAATTATCAATAACCAGATCTTTTTGATAAGTAATTTTGAGTCTC
>DAIQNQ010000070.1:2169-14859 GCA_036788275.1 Thermonemataceae bacterium | reverse complement strand
TCGCTTTTTTGCTTTGAAGGGCTTGGCGCTTTGTAAATATTTTTGTAGTATTGTTGGGGGAGGTGAATATGTTTGGGGAGGGGGAAGTTAGGGAGATGAAGATGTTGTGTGCAATTCGCAAGAAAACCACCAAATTTACAAAAATATCAATAATTAAAAATGCAAGACGAAATACAAGAGTTTATAGAAAAAAGATTTGGCGTAACAATAACCGTATTTTTGCAAGCCTTACAAAGCAGCCCGAGTGCCAATGGCTATATTATGGGGGCAATCAGCGAACTTCTATTGAAGCACCATTTAGAAAGTCTGGGCTATGAGGTTTTACGTATCAAAGAAAAGCCCGCAGGAGGCAACAATGCCAAAAATAATGAGGCAAGAGGCGACTTTTACATTCGCAAAAAAGGCGAAATCAAAAATGAATGGTTGGTAATTGAGTGCAAAGGGCTAAAAAGCAACTCGGAGTTTAGAGGCTCAAAATTGGATAACAAAGATAAACTGTTTCGTTTTTTGAAACCTTTGGCTTTCCCAAAACCTGATGCCAAACAAAAAACTTACGACAAAGGACTGAATGCCTATACCAAAACCAAAAATGAATGGGAAAAGAAAAATCCTGACAAAACATTTCCGCCTTTCACTTGGGTTTTGGAAACAGCAGGAGCATTTAGCGTGTATTTGGAAGGAATTTGGAAAACTGAGCAAGACCTAAAAACGTGGATTGATAACCAACCCGATGAAGTTTTTACCGAACAAGCCTACCGAAATGCCGTCGGTGTAATCACTATTTTGGAAACTCACCAGCCAAGCAAAAGAATTGGCCAAATTACACAAATAAACCAAGCAGCTCCTTTGGTAAAAGACTTCAATATTATGGCTGTAGATTTGTTTTTGCGAACAGGCAGACACAAGTTTGCCTTTATGAACAGTGAAAAAATCAGCCATTCACCTACCTCACCCGAACACCTCTACCAAAACTACACAATTGATGTATTGATAAAAGACAAAAAAGTGCAACCGATTTTTACACCGCCTTGGTACAATGACCTTGAAAAGTTAATCCAAGAAACGAAGCCCACACCACGAGAAATTGACGAAAGTCAGTTGGATATAAGAAAATAGTCATATTAAAGTTTTTGTTTTACACAAATGTGTAATATATTTGCACGTGATAGCAAAATAAAACTTCAATGCAACAGTCTAACATCTTCGAACCCCACCCCGAAACCTCCCTCCTCAAAAAATTCTCTGAAATCCACAACAGCATTTATGCCAATGACGGACTTTCGGCACAACAGGCATTAGATGAGTTGCTTAAAGTTTTGTTTATCAAGGTCTTTGCAGAGAAGGAAAATACCCAAGACTTTTTTGTGAGCAGTGAGGAATTTGTAGAGATTAAAGCAGGCAAGAAAAGCAAAACCTTTGTCACACGCATAGAAAGCTTGTTTCAAAGAACCATAGAAAGTTTTGCAGACGTTTTTGAGTCTTCGGAAAAGATAAAACTAAGCTTAGCAAGTTTGGCTTTTGCCGTCAATAAATTGCAAAATGTGGATTTTTCCGATACTACAGATGCCAAAGGTTTAGCCTTTCAGAAGTTTTTGGCAAGTACCGAAAAAGCAGACAGAGGACAGTTTTTTACACCCGAACCTGTAATAAATTTTTGTGTGGAGTTTTTGCAACCGCAGCCTCATGAAAAAATCATTGACCCGACTTGTGGGAGTGGCGGTTTTTTATTTTCTGCCTATCAATATTTATCAGATAATTTTCAAGTTGCCAAACAAGGAATTATCCCTAATCTTTTTGGCATTGACATCAACAAAACGATAGTCAAAATTGCCAAAATGAAGTTGCTTTTAGAATGTAATACCAACCTTAATATCATTGCTCAAAACTCCTTGGAAGATTTAGATGAATTGGCTTTGTCTTTCGGGCAAACCATCGAAAATCAAATGGATATAGTTTTAGCAAATCCGCCTTTCGGCACAATGGGTAAAATCACAAATGAAAAACTTTTGCGAAAATATGAATTAGGCTATAAATGGCAGGGAAACCCCCTGAGCCTCGAAGGGGGAACTTATTATAAGACTAAGACTTTGCACACAGGGCAAACCCCTGAAATTCTGTTTATTGAAAGGTGTTTACAACTTTTGAAAGAGGGTGGGAAGATGGCAATCGTATTACCTAACGGAATGTTTGAAAATCCGTCTTTGGAGTATTTGCGCTATTTTATCAAACAAAAAGCAAAGGTTTTGGCAGTCGTAAATTTACCACAAGAAACTTTTATTCCCTTTGGAACAGGTGTAAAAACATCTATTTTATTCCTGCAAAAAAATGTTGTCGGTGAGGATACCGACAAGGACAATGAGTCGAAAGTATTTTTTGGGAGGGTTAGTAAATTGGGCTATCAAGGCAACAAAAACGGTACAGCCATTTATAAAAAAGATGAGTTTGGCAACTTGCTGAAAGACAAAAACAAAGAACCGATTTTAGACGAAGATTTTAGTAAAATCATTCAAGAGTACAAAACATTCCAGCAAACCAACGAAATAGAAACGGAAAACAGCTTTTCGTTTCCGGCTGCCGAACTTAACGGAAGATTTGATTTTGATTACTACGCACCCGAAAACCGAAAATTACTCAATAAACTAAAAAGCCTGAATGCCGTAAAACTTTCAGACCTTTGCGAAATAGTGAAAGTAAAAAGTAAAAAACTCTCACAGGCAAATGGTACGGTTGATTACATAGAGCTTTCAGACATCAATACACACAGTTACGAAATTATTAATGCAACTGAGTATTTAGTTCACGAACTACCAAGTAGAGCAAGTTATGAAGTCCGAGAAAACGATATTTTAACAGCAGTAGCGGGTAATTCTATTGGCACAAGCAAACACGCAACCGCATTAGTAACGAAGGAATACGAAGGGAATATTTGCACCAATGGTTTTAGAGTTTTGCGAAATTGCAAAATAGACTTGTACTATTTACTTTATTACCTACGAACAGAAATGTTTTTGAAACAAGTTTTTATGTACCGAACAGGGGCAGCCATTCCTAATATTTCCGATTATGATTTAGGTAGAATTTTAGTGTATCTACCCGAAGAAACAGTTTTACAAGAAATCAGTCGAAAAATCCGTTATTCTTTTGAACTTCGCAAACAGGCCAAAGAAGAAGTAGAAAAAATAACGATTGAGTTTTAGCGAAACAAGAATAAACCATGCACAACATTACATTTTGGCAAGGCTAACAGAAATGCTGAGATGAACCTTATGGTTGCTATTCATTTCAATCTGCCAAATACTACACATCAAAATACAACTTACAACAAAAAACAAATGCACCAACACATAAAAATACCATCAATAAAAGCCGCGCTTTTCGGGCTGGCCGTTGGCGATGCCTTGGGCGTACCAGTGGAGTTTAAGAGCAGGGAGGCCATCGCTCAAAATCCCGTAACAGAGATGATGGGCTACGGCACTTACAATTTGCCTCCGGGCACTTGGTCGGACGACAGCTCGCTCGCCTTTTGCCTTGCCGAAGCCTTGACACAGCCCTTCGACCTACATACCATCGCACAAAACTTTGTAAAATGGTACAAAGAAAGCTTCTGGACTCCCAGAGGCGAGGTCTTCGATATTGGCATTGCTACCAGCCAAGCCCTTGAGCGGATTGTACAAGGCGAAAAGCCGGAATGGGCTGGCGGTGCCGGCGAAAACGACAATGGCAATGGCTCTTTGATGCGGATTTTGCCCTTGCTCTTTTATGTGCAAGAAAAAGCCATACACGAACGCTTCGACATTACGCGGCAAGTCTCCTCCATTACACACAGGCATATTCGCTCTGTGATTGCTTGTTTTTACTATCTTGAGTTTGCACGGAAAATCCTCGCAGGCAAAGACAAATTTGAGGCTTACAAAGATTTACAAAGCGAAGTTACCGAGTACTTGCATCACCGCGCTATCAGTACAGCAGAAATTGCATCTTTTGACCGCCTCCTCAAAAACGATATACAAGCATTGCCCGCAGACGAAATCCAAAGCAGCGGCTACGTGGTACACACGCTTGAAGCAAGCATCTGGTCTTTGCTCACCACAAACAACTACCAAGAAGCCGTTTTGAAAGCAGTAAACTTGGGCAGCGACACAGACACCACAGGCGCAGTAACAGGCGGACTCGCAGGACTTTTGTACGGACTCGAAGCTATCCCCGCAAATTGGAAAACACCCTTGGCAAGAAAAGAGGACATCGAGGACTTGGCACAAAGACTTTGCGACAGCATAAGCGGCAACTGATACAAAGCCTGTCTTCTTTCAGCAAACCGGCTGGGAGCTTTGTAAATATTTTTGTAGTATTGTTGGGGAGGGAGCGCTTTTGTAAGAAAAAGCCTTTGAAACCACCCCTAACCCCTCCTTAGCTAATCTTGTAGGGGTTTTCTAAAATAATGTAATCAATTGATTACCAATAAATAAAATAAATTTAAAAGGTAGATACGCACTGCAGTGCGTATCTACAAGATTTGTGTTGATGGAAATTTTGGGGAGTTTGCATAAAAATTCCTATCAAGTTTTATTTCATTACCCAAACCTCTACAAGATAAGCTCCTTAGAAGAAGGGGAATCTAAAATCAAATAATTTTTAGTATAAAAAGATGATTTGAAAAAATGCTACAATATTATTCTGGCTATCAACACATAGAAACAAAAAATGGATAATCGCTTTACAGACATCATTCAGCTAATCAAGCAAGCTCGGTCGAATGCGCTAAAAGCTGTAAACGCTGAACTCATAAATCTCTATTGGAATATTGGAGAATATATCAGCAAGAAAATTGAACAATCAGAATGGGGCGACGCCGTGGTCACAGAATTGGCCAATTTCATACAGATACAAGAACCGGAAATAAAAGGCTTCTCCGACAAAAATATTTGGAGGATGAAGCAGTTCTTCGAAACTTACAAGGACTTTCCAAAACTCTCACCACTGGTGAGAGAAATTAGCTGGACAAACAATCTGCTAATTTTTTCAAGGTGTAAAACCATAGAAGAAATGGAGTTTTACCTCAAACTCGTAAAACAAGAAAATTATAGTAAGCGTGAACTCGACCGACAAATATCTGCCAGCCTTTTCGAGCGAACAATTATTAGCAATGCAAAACGCTCGACGGTGTTGGGAGAAAGTAATCAAGACCTAACAAACACTTTTAAAGACAGCTATGTATTTGAATTCTTAAACTTGCCTAACCCATACAGCGAAAGCGAATTGCAGCGTGGGCTTGTGAGACAAATGAAAAATTTCATTCTCGAGCTTGGGAAAGATTTTCTGTTCATAGGAGAAGAATATAAATTGCAAGTGGGAAACAGCGACTTTTACATTGACTTGCTTTTCTATCACCGTGGCTTGCAGTGCTTGGTGGCCTTTGAACTTAAAGCGGATAAGTTCAAACCCGACCACTTGGGACAACTGAATTTTTATTTGGAAGCATTGGACAGAGATGTAAAGAAACTAAATGAAAATCCGAGCATTGGTATTTTGCTGTGCAAAGACAAAGACAGTGAAGTAGTTGAATACGCTTTAAGCAGAAGCCTTTCCCCAACAATGGTTGCAGAGTACAAAACACAATTGCCTGACAAGAAGCTTTTACAACAAAAACTGCACGAACTGTTTGGTAATGAAGCCGATGAGAAATGAAGCAAACATGGGCTTGTCAAAAAGTAGAGCACAGGGGCTTATTGATAGTTTTTTACCCTGAGCCCACTTCCCCCACCTCCATATTCTGCCACTGTGCAGCAAAAATATTTTCAGTAAAATCATTGCTTTGTTCTTCAAAAAAGCATAGTATTATCCAACTTATTAGAGGCCTTTCCGGCTGCGCCTACTGTACCTTACTATTTTTTTACGTGAATCAGCTTACCGAAGAACAAATCCTTGCCCTTGCGCCTGATGCGCCCTCGCTGAAATCCGGCAAAGACTTGGCCGATGCCAAAAAATGGCTGCAACTTGCTTACAACGACCAAGCCCTCTGGGGCGAAATCAAAGGCAGCGGCAGCAAGCCCTACCAAACCCAAATAGACTTGCAACAGGTGGCCTTCAAGTGCTCTTGTCCGAGTCGAAAATTTCCTTGCAAACATGGGCTGGGCTTGTTTCTGATTTTTGTGCGCAATCCCTCGCTCATCTCCAAAAGCGAAAGTATGCCCGACTGGGTGAGCACTTGGATAGAGAAGCGCCAAGAAAAAGCCGAAAAAAAGCAGGAAACCGCCCAAGAAGCGCCTGACCCCGAAAAAGCCGCCAAGCAAAGCAAGCAAAAAGAAAAAACTCAGCAAAAGAGAGCCGAAAAAGTCGAAGAGGGCATCGAAGAGCTGCGCCTTTGGCTCAAAGACCTGCTTCGCCTTGGTTTCTTAGGCCTGCCCGAAAAAGGCGAAGCGCCTTGGCTCAAAATGGCCAGCCGCATGATAGATGCCCAAGCACCGGGCTTGGCGGCGATGCTGCGCCGGATAGGCAACATAGATTTTCAAGCTTCCAATGCTTGGCAGGCACAAGCGCTCCACGAGGTCGCCGAATTGTACCTACTGATGGAAGCCTTTCGTAATAGAGAAAAGCTGCCCGCAGCCCAACAAGAGGAAATCAAAAGCATTATCGGTTTTACCCTTTCACAAAAAGAGCTTACCGAGCATCCTCAAGTAGAGCGCCTGAGAGATAATTGGCTGGTGATGAGCAAGGAAGCTCGCAAAGAAGAAGACCTCACCATCCACAAAAACTGGCTCTATGGCGAGAAGAGCCACCGCCTTGCGCTGATTCTCAATTTTTCGCATAAACACGCCCCCTTTCTCAATCCGCTTATGCCCGGCACTTGGCTCGAAGCCGAGCTGGCTTTCTACCCCACCGCCACGGCACAGCGCGCAGCCATCTTGCTCCAAGGCAACTATCTCGACCTCAAGACCGAAGTACAAACCTTGCCTCATTGGCAGGCTTTTCAGCAGCACCTGCTCCAAAAGCGGCAAGCCAACCCTTGGCTGCCGGAGCTGCCTTGCCAAATGCACAACTTACAGCTCGTTCCCCACGCTTACCAATGGTGGCTCAAAGATGAGACAGGAGCCTACATGCCCCTTGCACAAGAGATAGAAGAAAGCAAACTCCTCCAGCTGATGGCGCTTGCCGGTGGCCAAGGCCTTGATATGGCGCTGGTCTATCAGCCCGAAGGGATACAGCCCTTGGGTGTGTGGCAAAACGGAAGCTATATAGCCCTCTGAGTCGAGAGGCGTAGCAATCAAGGTAAATCAATCAGGAGCGCCCTGAAAATCGCTGTCATTCTGATATAAAAGACTTTTTTATGAACTTTTGGGAAGATTTGGTAAAAACCTCGCTCGTAGGCAGCGAAAAACAAGAGCTGCCCCTGCAAGCCCTGCCGGAGGCCATCAGAGAGGCTTTGCAGCAGGCTCAAGGCCAAGACAAAGAAGAGCTTTTCTACAAAGCCGCCGCCTTGGGGCATCTGTACTTATTGGGGGGGCAAAGTGCCCAAAAACTGCTCATTCCTGAGCTAAGCCCTGCCGCCGCCGAAAGCAAGCCCTACGCTTCCAGCACTCTGCTCCAAGCCCTCAAAGAGCTGCTCGCCGAAGAAAAGCCTTCTCGCACGCTGCTCGAAAAATGTCTGACCAAAATACAAGCCCAAGGGCAGATAGTCGCACCGGAGCACCTTACCAAGCTTTTTCAAACAGCTACCAATCCTTATTATGTAGGCGTATTGCCTATTTTGTGGGAGGTAGTGGGCGAAAGAGGCCGATGGCTCTATACCCACTACGAGCCTTGGCACAAAAGCCCTCTGCACGAAGGGTTTTGGCAACAGCAATGGGAAGAGGGCAGTAATACCGAAAGGCAGGCTGCTTTCAGGTACTTTTGTAAAGCAAAGCTTCCGCAAGCCCGTCAAGTACTCCAAACCGCTTGGCCGGAAGAGCGCAGCGATATGCGCAAAAACCTGCTCAGCATTTTCGCCCCCTTCGCACAGGCCGAAGACCTGCCCATGCTCGAAGCCTTTTGGGACGATTTGCAGCAGGCCAAGCAAAGAAAAAATATCTATTACGAACTGAAAGCCGAACTCTGTGAAATATTGCTCTGCCAGCCCGAAAGCAAATTGTCGGTGTTTTTAATGGAAAAAATACAGCCTTATCTTGATTTCCAAAAAGGCAGCCTCCGCTTCAATATTCCTTCGGCAGAAGATGATTTCTTTTGTGAAGAAGTACAAGTAGAAATGCTGGGCTTCACCAAAGAAGCTTCGCAAGATGGAGAAAGCCTCATCGCCATTTGGTTCAGACAAGTGCTGCTCTTTGTTCCGCCAAGCTTCTGGACAAAGCGGCTCGGCTTAAATGTAGCCGCCACCATAGAAGCCCTCGAAAAAGCAGAGAAAAAACTCTCGCTCAAAGGCAAAAAGTACAATTATGTAGTTCCCTCCGTCTGCCAAGCAGCTTGTTATTTTCCTTCGCCTGAATGGACGCAGTGGCTCCTGGGGTACAACGAATACTTGCCTGCTTTGGCTGCCCATGCAGCGGCTACAGAGGTAGAAAAAATTCTGATGCGAGGCAAAGGCAAAATGCATTTGGAGCATTTTCTGAAAGCGGCGGCAGTCCTTCCCGCTTGGTCAGAAGGCCTGAGCGGCAGTTTTGTAATGCAATACCTCCAGCACAGCACCGATTATTACTACAGCAAAGACCTGCTCAGCCTTGAGCAATGGGAAATAGTGGCGGCAGGCATAGATACTCGCATTGCCAAAGACTTGTCCAGATATTTAGACAAAGTGAAAGATACCAAAAATAGCTACAAGGCCGAGCGCCAAGAAAGCGCTTTGGCTTTGCTCAGTAAATTAATCTCTTTGAAACAAAAAATAGAAAGCGCTTAAACAAGATACCTTCTCTCTCTTAACCAAACTTTATTTTCCTATGTCTGTACTACGCCAACACGCCGAACAACAATTTGCCGAGGAGCTTGCCGAACTCAAAAAAGCCGATAAAGGCAACAAGCTGCCCCCCAACTGGGAGCTTTCGCCTGCCTCTGTGCTCCTTTATTTGATGGGCGGCAAACTCAAAAACGGCTTTGAAATAAGTGCCAAATACATCGGCAACCAGCGCCTGATGGAAATTGCCATCGCCACCCTCACCACCGACCGCGCCCTGCTGCTCTACGGCCTGCCCGGCACGGCCAAATCTTGGGTAGCAGAGCATCTGGCTGCTGCCGTAAGCGGCAACTCCACGCTGCTCATACAAGGCACAGCAGGCATTGGCGAAGAGGCCATCCGCTACGGCTGGAACTATGCCCGCCTCTTGGCCGAAGGCCCCAGCGAGCAAGCCTTGGTGATTTCGCCGATGGTGCAAGCCATGCGCCAAGGCAAAATGGCACGCATCGAAGAACTGACCCGCATTCCTTCTGATGTGCAAGATACGCTCATCACCATTCTCTCCGAAAAAATGCTGCCCATACCCGAACTCAACTCCGAGGTGCAGGCCATCAAGGGCTTTAATGTGATAGCTACTGCCAACAACCGCGACAAAGGTGTAAACGAACTCTCCAGCGCTTTGAAACGACGTTTCAACACGGTGATTTTGCCTGTGCCCGATACCATGGAAGAGGAAATAGAAATTGTACAAAAGCGCGTAGCCAGCCTCACAAAGGTATTGGAGCTGCCCGTAGAAGCCCCCGCCCTCAAGGAAATCAAAAGGGTGGTTACGATTTTCAGAGAGCTGCGCAGCGGCCTGAGCGAGGATGGTAAAGTAAAGCTCAAAAGCCCCTCCGGTACGCTTAGTACCGCCGAGGCCATTTCGGTAATGGGCAGCGGCTTGGCTTTGGCAGCGCATTTTGGCGATGGTGTACTCAATGTAAAAGACTTGGCCGCCAGCTTGGTAGGTGCCATCGTAAAAGACCCCGTACAAGACAAGGTAGTATGGAACGAATACTTGGAAACGGTACTCAAAAAGCGCGAAGAGTGGAAAGACGTGTACCGCGCTTGCAAGGAAATCAATGTTTAGTCGTAGATACACACTCTTTTATAAAAAGAACATTCTTTAAAATACTTTTGAAAATGAATAGAGGCGGACTTTTTCCGGCGGTGATTTTAGAACCACCCCTAACCCCTCCTTGCCTAATCTTGTAGGGGTTCTGTGAAAATGTTTTAAATATTTGATTATCAATAAAAATATGTGTAATATATTCAAGGCTCGTAGATACGCACTACAGTGCGTATCTACATAGTGCGTAATGGGTTAAGAACCCTGAAAATTTTTACCAAAAAATAAAAGTTCTTCTTGAATTTTATTTCAGCCCTCAGACCTCTACAAGATGAGTTCCTTGCAAAGGAGGGGAATTTAAAAGTATAGTTTCTCAGCATAACATCGGGTTCATGGAACTACATATCTTAGGAATCAGACACCACGGCGTAGGCTCAGCACGCAATGTACTGCAAGCCCTCAAAAGCCTCAAGCCCGACTTGGTGATGATAGAAGGCCCTCCCGACTTGGAGGAATTGGCATCTGCCGCTGCCCAAGCCCAAATGAAGCCCCCTGTGGCTATTTTGGGCTATAATAGTGATAATCCCAAGCAAGCGGCTTTTTATCCTTTTGCGGAGTTTTCGCCAGAGTGGCAGGCCATTCAATTTGCCTTGAAAAATAAAATCGCTCTGCGCTTTGCCGACTTGCCCCTTACACATGGCTTTGCTTTGGCCTTGCAGAAAGAAAAAGCCCTGCAAGAGGCCATGGAGCGTGCCCAAGAGCAAGACAGCGAAACTGCGGAGGCCGAAACTGAGGAAAGCTTTGAAGACAAACTGCCGCAGGCTTATGCCGACCCCATCGGTCTGCTGGCCGAAATAGAAGGCTATACCGACAGCGAGCTTTGGTGGGAACATCGCTTTGAACAAGCCTCCAACCACGAGGCTGCTTTGGAACACTTTGAGGCGGTGTATATGGCCATGGAGGTGCTGCGCGAACACTTGCCTACCCAAGAGCGCGATCTGCTTCGCGAGGCTTACATGCGCGAATTACTACGCAAAGCTCAAAAAGAAGGCTTCCAAAAGGTAGTCTTTATTTGTGGGGCTTGGCATGCGCCCGCTTTGGTAAACTATGCCGAAAAGAAGCAAGAAAAAGAAGACAGCCAACAACTCAAATCGCTCCCCAAAGTAAAAATTGCTGCTACTTGGATTCCTTGGACCAACAGCCGCCTGAGCATGGCTTCGGGCTATGGAGCGGGCATTACCTCGCCGGGCTGGTACGAACACCAATGGAAGCATCCCGAAGACAAAGGCATCCGTTGGATGAGCAAGGTAGCGCAGCTTTTTAGGGAGAAGAAAATGGATACCTCTACCGCCCACGTGATAGAGGCTTTCCGCCTGTCGGAGGCGCTGGCGGCTATGCGTGCCCTCTCCAAACCCGGCCTGCTGGAGCACCAAGAGGCCGTACAAAGTGTGCTTTGCTTTGGCGATGCCTCTTTGCTTACCCTCATCAGAGAAGAGCTTATCGTGGCCAAACGCATTGGTAAAGTGCCTGCGGAGCTGCCCAAAACACCCCTTCAAGCAGAATTTGAGGCCAGTATTAAGTCTTTTCGCCTGACCATCAGCGAAAGTATGCAAGAGTTGGTATTAGACTTGCGCAAGCCTACCGACCTGCAAAAAAGTATTTTCTTTCATCGCTTGCTCATTTTGGGTATTCGCTGGGCAGAAAAAAGCTATGCCTCCGGCAAGGGCACTTTCAAAGAGGCTTGGCGACTGCGTTGGCAGCCCGAAACCATGATAGAGCTGATAGACCAAGGCGTATGGGGCAATACCTTGGCCGATGCTGCCGCCAACTTCCTCAAACACCAAAGCAGCCAAAGCCGCAGCATTAGCCAAATAGCCGGATACATCCATCAGGCCATTCCGGCAGAGCTTTTTGATACGGTAGAACACCTCTTGCAGAAAATCAATGAAGAGGCCAGTGTGGCCGCCGAAATCAGCGATTTGCTGGAGGCCAGCCTCTCGCTGGTGGAGATTACCCGCTATGGCAATGTGCGCAAAAGTGATGTGTCGTCGCTCCAGAGGATTGTAGAAGGCCTCTTGGTGCGTGCTTGTATCGGCTTGCCCAATGCCTGCTACGGCTTAGACGAGGCCAGTGCGCAGGGTTTATTAGAACAAATACGCAAGGCCGAAGAGGCGGTGCGCATTTTGGAAAATGAGGAAATCACGCGCCATTGGTACAGTACCTTGCTGCTCATCTCCGAGAAGGAGGGTATTCAGGCCGTCATTATCGGGGGGCTGTGTCGCTTGCTTTTCGATGCGAAGCGTATCAGTACAGAAGATGCCGCCCGTCACCTCGCCTTGGTAATGTCGGTAGGCACAGAGCCTGCCCATACGGCTGCTTGGATAGAGGGCTTTTTGAAGGGCAGCGGCACGATTTTGATTTACGATGAGCTGCTCTGGGGCTTGCTCTACAAATGGGTGGGCGAGCTGGATACGCAGCACTTTATGGAAATGCTGCCTGTATTGCGCCGCACTTTCTCACGCTTTGAGCCACACGAGCGCAAGCAGATAGGCCAAAAAGCCAAAGACAGTGTGAGCGGAAAAGTGGCTACGCAAGTCAATATCAATGTAAAAGTAAATACCGAGGGCTTCGATGAGGCCGCGGCCTTGGCTTTGGTACAAAGCGGCAAGGTACTGCTGGGCTTATAAAAATGCCCTGATGGATA
>DAIQNQ010000070.1:0-2069 GCA_036788275.1 Thermonemataceae bacterium | reverse complement strand
CAACACACGAAGAAGAACTCCTAAAACGCTGGCGCTTGATGCTGGGCGGCGATGAGGCCGAAGGCACGGGTGTGCAGCTTTCCGGCGACGAGGCACAAATGGATATGGCCTTGGGGGCTTTGTATGAATTTGAAAGAAAGAAAAAATTTGACTACGGCGAAGGCAGTGGTCGCCAAGGAGGCAAAGGCAAGTCGCAGCCTTCGGTGGCGCGCTGGCTGGGCGATATTCGCAAGTATTTTCCCCAAAAGGTGGTACAGGTAATGCAAGACGATGCCCTCAAAAATGAGGAATTGAAGCAAAAAATGATGTTTGAGCCGGAGATATTGGAGCAGGCCACACCCGATGTGCGCTTGGTGGCCAACCTGATAGAGCTGGGGAAATTTTTGCCCTCCAAAACCAAAGAAACCGCCCGTATGGTGGTGCGCAAAGTGGTGGAGGAACTGATGCGAAAGCTCGAACAGCATACGCAGCAGGCGCTTCGCGGCGCGCTGAACAAATCGGTGCGCAACCGCCGCCCGCGCATCAATGAGATGGACTGGCACAGCACCATCAAGAAAAATCTGAAAAACTACCAGCCCGAATACAAAACCATCATTCCTGAGGTGCGCATTGGCTATGGGCGCAAAAATCGCCGTACCCTGCGCGAGATTGTGCTTTGCCTCGACCAAAGCGGCTCTATGGGCGAGTCGGTGGTGTATTCGGGGATTTTTGGGGCAGTGATGGCCTCTATTCCTGCCATCAAAACCAAAATGGTGGTTTTTGATACCGAAGTGGCCGACCTCACCGAGGAGCTGGAAGACCCTGTGGACTTGCTCTTTGGGGTGCAACTGGGCGGCGGGACGGACATCAATAAGGCCTTGGGCTACTGTCAGCAGGTCATCAGCAAGCCCAACGATACGATTATGGTGCTAATTACCGACCTCTACGAGGGGGGCAATGAGCAGGCGATGCGCCGCCGTATGACCGAAATTGTGGCTTCGGGCGTGCAACTTATCACGCTGTTGGCCCTTGACGACAGCGGCGCGCCTTACTACGACCAGTCGAATGCACAGTTTTTGGCTGGATTGGGCGTGCCTGTATTTGCCTGCACGCCCGATATGTTTCCCGACCTGATGGCCGCCGCCATCTCGCGCCAAGACCTGACCCAATGGGCCGGCGACCGCGACATCGTACTGAAAGGAACGAAGAAGGCGTAACCCCCCAGCCCATTGGCTTCGCCGACTTTCGGTTCTTTGGAAGGGGGGAGTTTGAAATTATACCCAGAACAAAGTGGTTTTGTAAGGACAAGCCTTTAGAACCACCCCTAACCCGTTGGCTTCGCCGACCTTCGGTTCTTGAAAAAGAGGGGAATCTAAAACCAAATAATTTTGAGTATAAATAATTTTTAAGTTTATGTTCACTTCAGCGCTACTAATATACCCAACCCTCATTTTGAATACAATCTAATTCGTTTTGGATACAATCAGGGCGGATATAATCATGACCTTTGTACTTCACTTTTAAACTAATAAAGTAATGAAGTACAAAATTTTAGGCAATACAGGATTGAAGGTTTCAACGCTGTGTTTGGGTACGATGAACTATGGCGGAAAAGGTTTTTTCGGCTATATGGGCAATCTTGACCAAAATGCAGTAGATGAACAAATTAAAACGGTAATAGAAGCCGGTGTAAATTTCATTGACACTGCTAATATTTATTCCGAAGGCCTTTCGGAAGTGATGATTGGGCAAGCCATCAAAAATCTTTCTATCAACAGAGACGACCTGGTGCTGGCTACCAAAGTAAGAGGCACGATGGGAAAAGGACAAAACGACTTGGGGCTTTCCAAAAAGCACATTATTCAGCAAGTGGAAGGAAGCTTAAAAAGGCTTGGCACTGATTATATTGACCTCTATCAAATCCACACAGCCGACCCGCTCACTCCTATTGAAGAAACCATCAAAACCTTGGACGATTTGGTGCGAAGTGGCAAAATAAGGTATTTTGGGGCAAGTAACCTCGCGGCTTGGCAATTGATGAAAGGCTTGGCTTATTCGCAATACAATCATTTGGATAGATTTGCTTCTTT
>DAIQNQ010000069.1:13104-14975 GCA_036788275.1 Thermonemataceae bacterium | reverse complement strand
GTAGCCAAAATGTATGCTTATTGGATTACGGTCAATTATCGCGAAGCTTACAATATGTTTGCCTGCAATGGCATTTTGTTCAATCACGAAAGCCCCCTGCGCGGCGAAACCTTCGTTACCCGAAAAATCACCCGTGCCGTAGCTAAAATTGTATTGGGCTTGCAAGAAAAGCTCTACTTGGGCAATCTGGACGCAAAGCGCGACTGGGGGCATGCCAAAGACTACGTGGAAGCCATGTACCTGATGCTCCAACAAGAGCAGCCGCAAGATTTTGTGATTGCTACGGGCATTACTACTGCCGTCAGAGAGTTTGTGCGGATGGCTTTTGCCGAAGTGGGTGTTACACTCGATTTCCAAGGCGAAGGGGTAGAAGAGAAAGGCGTGGTGGCCGCTTGCAGCCATCCGGCCTACCAGCTGCCCATCGGCAAAGAAGTAGTAGCGGTGGACGCAGCTTATTTTCGTCCTACCGAAGTGGACTTGCTCATTGGCGATGCCACCAAGGCACAGACAGTTTTGGGCTGGAAACCCAAACACAGCTTGGCCGATTTGGTAAAAGACATGGTAGCTGCCGACTTGCGCCTCTTCCAAAGAGACAAATATTTGCAAGAAGGAGGGCATTCTATTTTGAATCAATATGAGTAAAGCACCTTCTGAAGCTTGAGAATCCTCATCGTACATAACTATTACTCGCAAGCGGGCGGCGAAGACAGCGTAGTGGCCAACGAAATGGCCTTGCTACGCCAAGCAGGCCACGAGGTAGCCTTGCTCCGCTTCGACAACAAGGCTTTTGGTAGCCCTTTGCGCAAGTTGCAAATGGCTGCCACGAGCATTCATAACCCTTGGGCACAAAGGCAATTGGCTGCTGCCATCGCCCAATTCCACCCTGAGGTGATTCATATTCATAATCTCTTTTATGTGGCTTCTCCGGCCATTTTGAGCACTGCCCGCCGTTTGGGCGTGCCTGTGGTGATGACCCTTCACAATTATCGCCTACTCTGCGTCAATGCACAGCTGCTGCGCGATAAAAAACCTTGTGAGCTGTGTGTGCATAGCACCTTTCCTTGGGCAGGGCTGCGGCATCGCTGTTTTGGCAATTCCTATTTTAAATCTTTGCAAGTAGGGCTGATTACCGCCACCCACAAGCGCTTGGGCACTTGGCAGCAGGGCGTGGCGCGCTATCTCTGCCTTACGCCCTTTGCCCAAGCCAAGATATTAGATTCTTCCTTGCAGCTCAGGCCAGAGCAAGTGCTGCTCAAACCTAATTTTGTAGAAGATAGGGGAGCAGGTTTGCCAGAAGAAAGAGAAGATTTTTACCTCTTTGTAGGCCGCCTTTCAGAAGAAAAAGGTATTGAAACGCTGCTACAAGCTTTTGCTCATTTGCCTTATCCGCTCAAAATCGCCGGAGCAGGCGAGTGGGAGGCACAAGTAAAAGCCTTTGCCGAAAAGCACAAGCATATCAGCTATCTGGGGGTGCTGCCTGCCGAACAGATAGCCGCCCTGCTCAAAAAGTGTCGTGCGCTCATCTTTCCTTCGATATGGTACGAGGGCTTGCCCATGACCATTCTGGAAGCCTTTGCAGCAGCTACGCCTGTTATCGCTTCCAATATGCCCAATATCCGCGACATTGTGCGCCACGGCTACAATGGCCTGCATTTCGAGGCGGCCTCTGCCGAAAGTTTGTGCCAACAAGTGCGTTATTTTGAAGAGGCGCAGGACGAATTACAAATACTCTATACACAAGCGCGCCAAAGCTACGAAGAGCATTACAGCCCAGCCAAAAATCTTGAAATGTTGGAAAATATTTATAAAGAAGTCATTATACTCAAACAAAAGTGATTTTATGTAAATAAAAAAATAAATCATTGAAAATC
>DAIQNQ010000069.1:3658-13004 GCA_036788275.1 Thermonemataceae bacterium | reverse complement strand
GCACTCTTGCGACGTTTGCAGCAAGCCGGATACGAGCGCTTTGTATTGCGTACTTCAAAGGAGTTAGACCTGCGCCACCAGCAAGCCGTGGCCGATTTCTTTGCTGTCGAAAAGCCTGATTATGTGTTTTTGGCGGCAGCCAAGGTGGGCGGTATTTTGGCCAATGACACCTACCGAGCGGACTTTCTGTATGACAATCTGATGATACAAAACAATGTCATTCACCAAAGCTACGTACATGGTGTAAAGAAATTGCTATTTTTGGGTTCTTCTTGCATTTATCCCAAATTTGCCGAGCAGCCTCTGCGTGAAGACAGCCTGCTCACAGGCATTTTAGAGCCTACCAATGAGCCTTATGCCATCGCCAAAATCGCCGGACTGAAGCTTTGCGAAAACTACCGCCGCCAATACGGCTGCAATTTCGTATCGGTAATGCCTACCAATCTCTACGGGCCGGGCGACAACTACGACCTCCAGAAGTCGCACGTATTGCCTGCCTTGATACGCAAAATTGTAACAGCACAAGCCACCGCGCAACCCGAAGTAGAAATTTGGGGTACGGGCAGCCCTCTGAGGGAGTTTTTGCACGCCGACGATTTGGCCGATGCTTGCTTCTTTTTGATGCAGCAAAGTGAGCAGCCCGACCTGATAAATATTGGTGTGGGTGAAGACATCAGTATCAAAGATTTGGCCTTGCTTATCTGTGAGCTGGTGGGCTATCAGGGTGCTTTGCGCTTCGACAGCACCAAGCCCGACGGTACGCCGCGCAAGCTGATGGACGTAAGCAGGCTGCATGCCTTGGGTTGGAAGCACCGTATCTCTTTGCGAGAGGGCATTGCGCAAATATTGGCCGACCAAAACCTACGCAGCACTTGGCTTTAAAAAGCCCCAGTTAAGAATTATTTTTAATGATTTGAATCAAAAATAATGGAGCATCAGCAAATTGCCATCATCGGGTTAGGATATGTGGGCTTGCCATTGGCAGTAGAGTTTGCCAAAAAATACAAGGTGATTGGTTTTGATATTCAGTCAAAACGCATCGAGGAGCTTGCTCAAGGCCACGATCGTACCCGCGAGGTAAGTACAGAAGCTTTGGAAGCTGCTCGAAACCTACTTTTTACCGACGATACCAGCGCATTGGCCAAGGCGACGGTCTATATCATTACCGTTCCTACGCCCATAGACGAAGCCAAGCAGCCCGACCTGAGGCCGCTCATCAGCGCCTCTACCACCATAGGCAAGGTGCTGAAAAAAGGCGACATCGTGGTTTATGAGTCCACGGTGTATCCGGGCTGTACCGAGGAAGTCTGCGTACCGATTTTAGAGCAGTACAGCGGCTTGCGCTACAACGAGGGCTTTTCTTGCGGCTATTCGCCCGAAAGAATCAATCCGGGTGACCGACAGCATACTTTGCCGAATATTCGGAAGGTAGTGAGCGGGAGCAATGCCGCCGCTACGCAGGTGATTGCCGATTTGTATGCGCAAATCATCACGGCGGGGGTCTATGTGGCCGGAAGTATCAAGGTAGCCGAAGCTGCCAAGGTGATTGAAAACTCGCAGCGCGATTTGAATATTGCTTTTATCAATGAATTGGCTTTGATATTTGAGCGCCTCGGTATAGATACCCAAGAAGTGCTGGAGGCTGCTGCTACCAAGTGGAATTTCCTGCCCTTTCGTCCGGGCTTGGTGGGGGGGCATTGTATCGGTGTGGACCCTTATTATCTTACCCACAAAGCCGAAATGACCGGCTACCACCCGCAGGTAATCCTTTCGGGAAGGCGCATCAACGACAGTATGGGGCAATATGTGGCCAATAAGGTAGTGAAGCTGTTGATTCAGAAAAAGCTGCCCGTACAAGATGCCTCGGTGCTGATATTGGGCTTTACTTTTAAGGAAAACTGTCCTGATGTACGCAATACCCGCGTCATTGATGTGATACGCGAGCTACAAGAGTTTGGCTTGCAGGTGGACGTATATGACCCTTGCGCCGAAGCCAAGGAGGTAGAAGAAGAGTACGGTTTGGTATTGATAGAAAAACCAAAAAAGCGCTACGAAGCCATTGTATTGGCCGTAGCGCATGAAGAGTTTAAGAGTTTTGACTTAGAAGCGCACAAGCAAGCCCAAGCGGTGGTCTATGATGTAAAAGCTTTTTTCCCCAAAGAGCAGGTAGATGGGAGGTTGTAGCAAGGACTACCAACCTCCTCCCAAAGCCTTGTAAAGTGCGATGCTGGTGTTGAATTGTTGCTTGCGGATTTCGTAAATGCTGATTTCGGCCTCCAAAGCACTTTTTTGGGCCGTAATCACCTCCAAATAGTTGGCATAGCCTGTGGCAAAGAGCGACCGAGAAGTAATTACAGCTTCTCCCAATACCTGCACTTCTTCGGCACGGAGGCGGTATATTTGTTCTAAGTTTTCCAGATTTTTTAGTTGGGCATCTACTTCTCCGTGGGCGCGCAGCACCGTTTGTTGGTAGCGGTACAAAGACTCATAAGCTTGCGCGATATTTTGGCGTTTTTGGCTTTTGAGCTGATTATTATTGAAAAGAGGTGCCACCAAACCTCCCAACAAGCCATAAGTAAGCGAAGCAGGCTGTAAGAGCAAAGCTCCTGAGAAGGCATTGTAGCCCAAATAAGCAGCTATATTGAGTGAAGGAATAAAAGCCAGCTGTGCACTGCGCACATCGGCTTGCGAGGCTTCCAAGCTGCGGTAGGCCATTTGTACGTCAGGTCTCCTTTGGAGCATTTGCGAGGGTTGTCCTATTTGGCTGTTGCTGGGCAAGTTTTGCTTCAAGAGAGAATCGCCTCTGGCAATAGGCTGTGGGAAGCGCCCTACAAGGAGGTTTAGCTCATATTCCAAAGCCACCAATTCGCGCTGAAACTCAAAAGCAAAACTTTGTGTACGAAGTAGCAAGGCTTTAGATTGCTGTACAGAAAGCTCTGTGGTTTTGCCCACACTCTTTTGTAGTTCTATCAGTTCCAAGGCTTGTTGTTGCAAAATAATATTTTTTTGTACCACTTGCAGTTCGCTATCGGTAGCCAAAATCTCATAATAGAGCATAGCCACTTGTGCAACCACTTCGGTAGTAACCAATTTTTTAAATTCTTCGCTGGCCATAAAGCGCTGTAAGGCGGCTTTTTTCTGTTGGCGCAATTTGCCCCAGAGGTCTATTTGCCAGCTACTTCTAAAGCCCACAAAGAAGTCGGGCGTTGGCTCTATGGGAATGCGCCTGTCGCCATCTACATTGGGCGAGAGGTTGGTGTCGAAGTTGCCCACACCATTCATTGTAAAATCGCCGAATCTGTCTGCCCCTGCACTGGCCACAGCTTGTACATTAGGCAGAAACTGACCTCTGGCGAGCAGCACTTCGGCACGGCTGCCTTCCATTCTCTGCATCGCAATTTTGAGGTCTTGGTTGTTGCGAAGGGCTTCTTCTATCAGGGCTTTGAGGGTGGCATCTTGGAAGAAGTTTTGCCAAGTTTGGCTGGCGATGGAGGCGCTGCTATCGCCTTTTGCTGAAAAGCGCTCAGGCTGCTTTAGGTCGTTTTGGAGGGTAACAGGCTGGAGGCTTTTGCAGGCCGAAAAAATCAACAAGAAAAGAACACAGAAACGGAAGTACATAGAGGTTAATGATATTTATAAGGGTATGACTTATGTTGTGAGCAGGGTAAATACGATGACTGTTGGGAGCAGAGACTTATAAAAGCAAGAGCAGCCAATAAAATCTTATCGGCTGCTCTTAAAAATTTGCTATGAAGAGGCCAAGTCTTCTTGGCTGCCGAGTGGGGTCGGGCTGCTGATTTCTTGTACGGCTTTTTTGGTAAAGAGCTTTCCTATTTCAGCAAACACTACATACAAACCCGGAATTAAAAATATACCTATCAATGTACCAATGAGCATACCGCCTGCAGCGGCTGTACCGATAGAGCGGTTGCCGACAGCACCCGCTCCAGAGGCGATACAAAGCGGAATCAATCCGGCGATGAAGGCGAAAGAGGTCATGAGGATAGGACGCAAGCGGAGGGCAGCACCTTCTACGGCAGCTTGGAGGGCAGAAATTTGCTTTTCCTTTTGCTGCTGGATGGCAAATTCTACAATCAAAATGGCGTTTTTCCCCAGCAAACCGATGAGCATGACCAAGGCCACTTGCGCATAGATATTATTTTGTAGTCCCAAGATTTGTAAGAAGAAGAAAGAGCCAAATACCCCCACAGGCAAGGAAATCAGTACGGCCAAAGGCAGCGCAAAACTTTCGTATTGGGCAGCCAAGATGAGATACACAAAGAGCAAGCAGATGATAAAGATAATGGTGGTTTGGTTGCCTGCCAATACCTCTTCGCGGGTCATGCCCGACCACTCGATGTCGTAGCCCTTGGGCAGCACCTCGGCGGCTACTTGTTCTACCGCCTTGATGGCATCGCCACTGCTGTATCCAGGGGCGGCCTCACCATTAATCATCGCAGCAATGTACATATTGTAGCGGGTGATTTGCTCCGGGCCGAATACACGTTCTAAGCGTACAAAGCTGGAATAAGAAACCATCTCACCGTCGTCATTTTTTACATAAAGCTTGAGCAAGTCTTCGGGTTTGATACGGTATTCGGGCGAAGCTTGTAGCATCACCTTGTACATTTGTCCAAAAAGCACAAAGTTGGAGGCATAGTAGCTGCCAAAGAGGGCTTGCAAGCTGCTGAGCGCCTTTTGTGGTGTAACCCCTTTCTTGGCGGCAATATCAGTATCAATATGAATCAGGTACTGTGGAAAGCTGGCATTGAAGCTGGTAAAAGCATTGGCAATTTCAGGTCTTTCTTTGAGTGCTTTGATAAACTTGTCGGCTACCTCTGCCGTTTTGGGCAGGTCGAGCGCACCCGTTTTATCTTTGAGGCGCATCTCAAAACCGCTGGTATTGCCAAAGCCGGGTACAGTAGGTGGAGCAAAAAATTCAATCTTGGCATCTTTGATATACTTGGTTTTTTCTTGGAGCATTGCGATAATCTCTTCATCGCTTTGTTGCCTGTCTTTCCAAGTTTTGAGGTTTACCATGCCCATGCCATAAGAAGCACCTGTGGCATCTGTAAGCAAGCTCAAGCCTGCGAGCGTAGAAACTGATTCTACGGCCTCAATGTCTTGGGCAGCATCTTGGATTTTGTCGAGGGTTTCGGAAGTACGCTCCAGAGTGGCACCTACGGGAGAGAGAATGTCCACATAAATCATTCCTTGGTCTTCGCTGGGGATAAAGCCGGTAGGCAGTACGCTGGTGATGCCCCAAATACCCAACACAAACAAAAGGGTAACGCCCAAGGTGAGTGATTTTTTGGGTGCGAGCATAGAGATTCTCTTTCTGTATCCATTTTCTACTTTTTCATAACCTTTGTTGAAAGAAGACAAAAAGCGCTTGATAGGATTCTTGGAGCCGGTATCTGTACTATTTTGATGCTCTTTGAGCAACAAAGCGCAAAGGGCAGGGGTAAGTGTAAGGGCATTGATACCTGAAATGACAATAGAAAATGCCAAGGTGAGTGAAAACTGACGGTAGAATACGCCGATAGGCCCTGAAAGAAATGCCACCGGAATAAATACTGCCGACATCACCAAGGTAATGGCCAAAATGGCTCCTGTAATCTCGCGCATGGCTTCGATAGTGGCTTCCATGGCGGGCAAGTGCTTTTCGGCCATTTTGGCGTGCACAGCTTCTACTACTACAATGGCGTTGTCCACCACAATACCAATCGCCAATACCAAGGCAAAAAGGGTAAGCATATTGACAGAAAAGCCCAATATCTGCATAAAAGCAAAAGCGCCTATCAAGGCCACGGGTACTGCCAAGGCAGAAATAATGGTGGCACGTACATCTTGCAGGAATACAAATACCACAATAAATACAAGAATGAAGGCCTCAATAAGGGTTTTGATTACCTCGTGGATAGAAGCATCCAAGAAGCGCGATACATCATAAGAGATGTTGTAGTCCATACCCGGAGGAAAAGAACTGGCTTTCAGTTCTACCATTTTGGCTTTCACATTTTTGATTACCTCTGAGGCATTAGAGCCCGGACGTTGCTTTACCATGATAGAAGCTGAGGATTTACCGTCGGTTTTAGATACCATGTTGTAGGTCATGGAGCCTAATTCTAACTCGGCAATGTCTTTCAACTTCAGCACAGAGCCATCTTCTTCGGCTCGTACCACGATTTGTTCGTATTGTTCTTTTTGGGTAAGCTTGCCCGTGTATTTGAGCACATACTCCATTTGCTGGCGCATTTTGGCAGAGCTTTCGCCCGATTTGCCCGGAGCAGCTTCTATATTTTGTGAGCGGATGGCCTCTATTACCTCTTCTACACCAATTTTGTAGGCGGTCATACGGTCGGGCTTGAGCCATACGCGCATAGAGTACTCGCGTGAGCCCATGATTTCGCAAAAGCCTACGCCATCAATACGTTTCAGCTCTTGGAGGATATTGATGTCGGTGAAGTTGTAGATGAATTTCTCACCTACCTTGGGGTCTTCATTCACGATGTTGAGGTACATGAGCATACTGTTCACCTCTTTTTCAGTCGTAACACCAGCGCGAATTACCTCTTCGGGAAGTTCGTCTATAATAGTAGATACACGGTTTTGTACACTTACGGCGGCTACATCGGGGTCGGTTCCTACTTGAAAGTACACCTGAATCATTGTAACACCGTTGTTACTGATTACACTGGTCATGTAAGTCATGCCGGGTACACCGTTGATAGTTCTTTCCAAAGGAGTTGCTACGGCTTTCATACACACATCGGCATTGGCACCGGTGTATTTGGCCGTAACTACCACCGAGGGCGGGGCAATATCAGGAAACTGTGTAACGGGGAGCAATTGGAGGGAGATTAGCCCTACAAAGACAATAAGCAGAGAGATGACCAGTGAGAGCACTGGTCTTCTGATGAAACTTTCTACCATAAAATCTTATGAAAAAATATTAATAGCGAGTAATCTGTAGGCTGTCTCCAATGAACTTGGGCGTTATGAGGCTGCCATCTTTGATGTCTTGGATGCCTTCATATACAATCTTATCGCCTTCTTTGAGGCCGGAGGCTACCAAATAAAAATCATTGACTCTTTGCTGAGGTACAAAGCTCTGCATACGCACGCGATTGTCTTTGCCTACCACAAAAACAAAGTTTCTGTCTTGGATTTCCGAAACAGCCTTTTGAGGTACCAACAAGGCGTTGCTCACTTGGTTGGCTACGCTTACCTTGCCTGTACTGTTGTGTTTGAGCAGACCGGAAGGATTGGGAAATTTGGCACGGAAGGCAATTGAACCGGTGTTGTTATCGAAGTCGCCTTCTACCGTTTCTATTTTGCCAGTATGTTCGTAGGCACTGCCATCTGCCAGGGTGAGGCTGACGGTTCTGCTTTGGTCGTCTTGCTTGCTCAAAAGCCCCTTGGCATAATTCAAGTATTGGCTTTCTGATACAGTAAAGTAGGCATATATTTCACTTACGTCAGAAACAGAAGTAAGCAGTGTACCTTCTTGCAGCAAGCTTCCCACTTTAAAGGGAATACGGTCAATAGTACCTGCAAAAGGTGCTCTGACAATGGTGTAGGAGAGGCGCAAGGCAGCGCGTTCTTGGGTAGCTTGTGCTTCTTGTATTTTGGCACGGGCGGCGTTCAATTTCGATTTTACCATTTCTAATTCTGTATTAGAAATGACTTTGCTTTGCGCCAATACGGCGGTGCGCTCCACTTCCAATTCGGCAGATTTGGCTTCGGCGATGGCTGTTTGGAGGTTGGCAGTGGCGCTGGCCAACTCTGATTTGTATTCTAAGTCATTGATTTGAAAAAGAACTTGGCCTTGTGCTACTTTCTGACCTTCGTCCACATAAATTTTGTCCAAAAATCCTACCACGCGGTTACGAATTTCTACATTCTTAACGGCTTGGATATTGCCCACAAATTCTTGTTTTACCTGTGTGGTGATTGGGCTAAGTGCCAATACGCTGTATTCTGTTGCTTGCTCCTCGGTTTTTTCTTGGGTACAAGAAAGCAGTAATAGAGCCACTGCTAAGAAGGTGAAAAAACGTTGTGTCATAGTTTGAGAATAGATGAGAATAAAAATGTTAATTTTGGTGCAAAGGTAACGAAAAGAAAAGTGTAAATATTTGGAATAATTTAAAATATTTTACTTACTTGTAAACAGCTTCTTAGCTCAAAAGGTTTTGTGTAGCAGTGCACCTTCAAGAGGTTATCCTTAGTTTTTAATAATAAGTAATTGCAAATCAAATTATTATAAATATAAAAAGTATATGTTTTACAAGTAAAATATCTGAAAATGGGAATCAGAACCTATTTCATAAATTGTACTTTGCCAATATTAACTAATATTTTTTAAGTAGTGCCCAATATACTTTCTCCAATATTCTTACGTTTTGCGAAAAAGGGAATGAATGTTGAGTATAGCCTTTTTGGCGCTTACCAAATATCCCTAATGCGCATTTATCTAAAACCTGTAATACAAAATGAAATATTTGATTTCTTGGCTACCCTTGTTCTTGTTGATTTTCGGTGCAAGTATTTTTTCCGGTAGCTTACAAGCACAAGAAAGAGAGATGGGCGAAGCCGAAGCCGCTATCAAGATAGGCAGTGCCAAAGACCTGTCGAAGCACTTTAGCGACAATGTGGAGATAAGCTTTGAAGGAAAGAAAAATAATTACAGCAAGACCCAAGCAGAGTTTGTGCTGCGCGATTTTTTCTCAAAAAACGAGTCCAATCCCAATAGCTTTGAAAACTATCACCGTGGCAACTCCGGCAAATCGCTCAACTACTCTATCGTAAAGTACAGCTCCAAGAATGGCTCTTTTAGAGTGTTTATGAAAATTAAGCAGCAGCAAAGCCGCTTTGTAATAGACAGCATAGACATCAACAAGGAGTAAAAGCCAAAACTTTATAAAACTTTTCTGAAAAAGTATAAAGTAAGAAACCCGCTCTTTGCCTACTTTTGTGACTGAAGTTCCATCCAATACGATATGCAAAATCTTCGCACATATACCAAAACCATCTCCTTCCTACTTTTGTGGGTAGTGGTGGCTGCCAGCACAGGCTTCGTGTTGGTGGAGCATTGGTGTATGATGCGCGGCAAAAGCTTGCAAGCCTTTCAAAAGCCCGCTTTTTGCTGTCTCGATGGAGAAGAAAATAGTAGCGAGAACAACAAAGCACCTCAGCAAGAAAGCCGCTGGGAGCAAAGCCCTTGCTGTAAAGTAGAGACCTCGCTGCTCAAATCCGACTTAGAATTAAAAGACCTTTCCACACAAGTTTTCTCTTTGGTGGCACTGAGGCAGCTTTTGTACAATTATGACTTTACAGAGATAGC
>DAIQNQ010000069.1:0-3558 GCA_036788275.1 Thermonemataceae bacterium | reverse complement strand
AAGAGCCGCTCACTGGCGCACAGATATTCTGGTTGGGTACGGATATAGGCACACTCAGTGATGCTGATGGCCGTTTCACTATTCCTCTTAGCGAAAAATCCCAACGCTTGGTCATTGCCTTTGCAGGCTACCGAAGCGATACCCTGCTCATCAATAATACAAATTTTATCCAGATAAACCTCAAGGCTTTGGCCAGCTTGGAGGAGGTAACCATACGCTCCAGAAGCACCTTTATAGACCAAGAGAGCATTCCGCAAATGGAGGTCATTACCGCCAAAGAACTTACCAAAGCGGCCTGCTGCAACCTCTCGGAGAGCTTCGAGACCAATGCCTCCATAGATGTAAGCTACAGCGATGCCGTAACAGGTGCCAAGCAAATCAGAATGCTGGGGCTGGAGGGTACTTATGTACTTACTAATGTAGAAAATATCCCTTATCTGCGTGGCTTGGCTACTACCTATGGCTTGCAGTACATTCCGGGCACTTGGATACAATCCATAGACTTGGGCAAGGGAGCCGGCTCGGTAGTAAACGGCTATGAGTCTATGACGGGGCAAATCAATGTAGAGCTGCAAAAGCCCGACAGCCAAGAACCTTTTTTACTCAACCTCTTCGCCAACCAAATGGGGCGCTTGGAGAGCAACCTCAACTTGGCGCATAAAGTAAGCGATCAATGGAGTACAGCTGTACTGCTCCACGCCAGCACCCTGCGCAATCGGGTAGATGACAATGAAGACGGATTTTTGGATACGCCGCTCTATACACAGTACAATCTGATAAATCGCTGGAAGCGTAGCAGCGAGCGCTGGATGACACAGCTCGGCATCAAAGCCCTCTACGAAGACCGCCAAGCCGGACAAATGCCCGAAATGATAGACCCTGCCCAAGGGCAAAGCCCCTTTTTGGCCAATATGAAAACCCAAAGAATGGAGTTTTTTGCCAAAAATGCACTGCTATTTCCCAAAACGCCCTACCGAGGCTTGGGCTGGATTGTAAATGCCACGCATCATCGTCAGGAGGGCATTTTTGGGCAGAATGTCTATGAAGGGCAGCAGCAAACACTTTACTCCAATATTATCTACCAAGATATATTCGACAATACCAATCATAGCTACAAGGCCGGAATAAGCTATTTGCTCGACAGCTACGATGAGCAATACCGCGACTCTACCTTCCGCCGCACGGAGTCGGTACCCGGAATTTTTGCAGAATATACGTATCAGTACTTAGAGAAATTTTCGGCGGTAGTAGGAGCAAGGCTGGACTTTCACAATATGTACGGTAATATCTTTACTCCTCGTCTGCACCTCAAATACCAGCCTCGCGAGCACACGGTGCTACGCGCTTCGGCAGGCAGCGGCTTTCGAGTGCCCAATCCTTTGGCCGAAAATACCGCCGGACTCGTGAGTGCAAGGCTTATCAGGGTGGAAGAGGACATCAGGCCGGAGCGCGCTTGGAATTATGGCTTCAATATTGGGCAAGATTTTATGTTTTTTGGGAGAAAGGCTTCTATGCACTTGGATTTTTATAGAACTGACTTTCAAAACCAACTGATTGCCGACTTCGATGCTTCGCCCCAAGAGCTACGCTTCTACAACCTGCGTGGGCAATCTTATGCCAATAGCTTTCAGGCCGAATGGCTCTATGAGCCCCTCAAGCAGCTCGACCTCAAGGCGGCCTACAAATGGCAAGACGTACAAATGACCATTGATGGAGCGCTGCGCCAAAAGCCTCTGGTAAGTCGCCACAAAGTCCTGCTCAATGCCTCTTACAGTACACCCTTCGATATATGGCAGTTTGATTTGACGGCGCAATGGACGGGCACGCAGCGTATACCGGATACTTCGGGCAATCCGGAGGCTTTTCGTCGCCCCGGCCAAGCGCCCGCTTTCTGGACACTCAATGCCCAAATTACCCGTGCCTTCCGCAAGTGGGACTGGTATGTAGGCGTAGAAAATCTGAACAATTACCGACAGCAGCAGCCTATCATAGACCCTCAGAATCCCTTTGGGCAGTTTTTTGATGCCTCTCTGGTGTGGGCACCCATCATTGGGCGTATGGTATATACAGGTATCCGCCTGAAATTGTAAAAATCTTTTGTTTTATGTTTAATCTAAATTTTTCTATCACAATGAAACAAGTATTTGGAGTATTATTTTTACTCGGCCTGATGGTCGGTAGCTTGCAAGCACAAAGCACCCAAGAGGTGAAAATCAAAACCTCGGCAGTATGCGGTATGTGCAAACGCGCCATCGAAAAAGATATGGCCTTTGAGAAAGGGGTGAAAAAAGCAGAATTGGACGTAAAGTCGCAAATGCTGACAGTGGCGTATGACCCTAAGAAGACCAATCCTGAGAAAATCAGAAAAGCAGTAAGCAATGTAGGCTACGATGCCGACAATGTACCTGCACAAGCCAAAGCTTACAGCCGTCTGCCGGAATGCTGCAAAAAAGACAATGCTGTTCACGAGAAATAGGCATTGAACGATGATGATGTAGATACGCACCGTAGATACGTACTACAGTACGTATCTACATCATTTTTTTAATACAATTCATCTAAAGACATTTGGAGGTACTTGTTTACTGCCCGCAGCGAGCTGAGCAGGCTCAAAAACACACCCATCAAAACCAAAACGAGTGCAATCAGTGCGAGGGTTTCGTATTGATGCAAAGTCTTAAACTCTTCCACTTGGCTTTCAATATATTGGATAAAAGCAAAAAGCAGTGCCGCTGCCAATAGGCCACTGAGCGCTCCTTGCATAGCTGCTGTACGCAAAAAAGGCTTGCGAATAAAGTTGGCCGTAGCGCCTACCAGCTGCATGGTACGAATGATAAATCGCTGCGAGAAAAGCGCCAGCTTGATGGTATTGTGAATAAGAATAATGACAATGATGCTCATGAAAAGCACAAAGCTGAACAAAATGAAGCTAATGGTGGCGATATTTTTATTAATATCGTTGATAAGATTTTGGGGATAGGCCACATCTACTACGCCATTTACTTGGCGGAGGTCTTTTTCGAGGTCCTTCAACTTGTCGAGTTGGTAATAAGTGGCATCAATGGGCAGCACATAGGAGTTTTTGAGGGGATTTTCGCCCAAGAGTTCTTCAAAATCTTCGCCGAGCTGCTGGGTAAGCTCCTTGGCGGCTTGCTCTTTGGTGATGTAGCGAAGCTGTGCGATGCCTTTGTTTTTCTTTACATATTCTTTTTCTGAAAGCACCTTTTCTACCTGCAAGCGCTCGCTTTCGGAGAGGGCATTGTTGAGGAAAATTTGTATTTCGAGGTTCTCGCGTACCAGCCTGCTGAGCGTGCGCGCATCGAGAATGAGCAAAGCAAATACACCCAACACGAAAAGCGCTGTGGTGATGCTCAACAGCACGCTGGCATAGGGATAGCTGCCGAGGCGTTTTTGGGAATGAGGAGTGTATGTATTGGCCATACAAGATTTTGTGATGAGTTTTGAAAAGACAAGCAAAAGCCCCAAAGGCTTGCTACAAAGGTAGCTAAAAATGGGAAATGCCCAATTATCCAACATATAAAAGCCATCGGCTTATTT
>DAIQNQ010000068.1:0-15302 GCA_036788275.1 Thermonemataceae bacterium | reverse complement strand
GCAGCGGCAGCGGCCATTTCCGCCTCGTCATTATTGGCATCGTAGGAATCAATAAGCGCTTTAGAAGCCATTCCTTTGGCATCGCCTACCAATCCGGTGGCAGCGAGTGTTCCGGCTACGTGTGTACCATGGTTAGCACCAAAGCCCCCAGGCAGTGTGGCACCATCCCTGATATTTACACGCCCGGCCAACTCTTGGTGCGTAGGCAATACCGCCGCTGCAGCAGCACCTGTGGGTGTTGTATCAAAAGCCTCCCACACACCGAAGGTAATACCTTCACCGTTGAGGTTGAGGCCATTGCGCCCGCCTGTCCACAAGGCACTGGCACGCGTGGTATTGGCAGCACCAAGATTGCTGTTGATTTCATTCACGATAGGTGTTCCATCAGGGGCAAAACGCTCCAAACCAAGAATCTGAGAGCCTTGTACAAGATGCTTGTACTGACTCAATACGGTGGTATCACCTAAGAGGCGGCGAAACTGCTGAAAGGTTTGCATTTGCCTTTGATTGTACTTTTCCGACAATGCTTGCAGCTCTCCGGTTCTGGTGCCCTCTGTAATACGAAACTGCGCTTGCAGTTGCGAGGCGATACCACTAAGCAAAAAGCATAAGCAAATCCTTATGCATAATTGTAGTTTTTTTGTCATATTTGTGTAAAAACGTTTTATGATTATTTTGAATAATTATATAATTCGGCACAATATATTAATAATACTCAAAAGTGAAAAATATTATTCTGCTTGCATCCTTTTTTACCTTTGTGATGTTTTAAGCTGATTTTATATAAATTTTCTATTTTTATTACTCATATTGTATTAATGCCAAAAGGCAACTTGTTGGAAAAATATACCAAAAACCTCAAAACAAGAAGAATTCATTACATACAGTAAAAAGAACAGTCTAATTTTCTTCTTTTTTTACTTTTTTTTATCATAAATGAGATGTAATTTTTATTCAAAAAAGCTATATTTGTCTGCATAAAAAGGAGCAAAAATTCTCAAAAGGAAAAACGTTCTACCGACATTGCCTCTGCCAAAGCTGCTTCCACCTGCGGCAATGGCTGGCACTATCAAAACAAAACAGCACACCCAAGACTTACAGAGATACCTTTTATCCAAACCTTTTTTATATGCAAGAATACGCCGAATTCGACCGCAGCGCCTTTCCCATCGTCAAGGTGCGCTTTACAGGCGCTACCGCCCAAGACGACAACTTTGAGCGCTACCTACAAGGCCTACAAGACAGCTACGCCCCCAAAGAAAGACTCGCCATCATCTTTGATGCCGACCAAGTGGGCGTGCCCGGATTGCGCTACCAACAGCGCCAAGCCCAATGGCTCAAAGACAATGAGACACTGATGCAAACATTTTGTGCAGGTACGGCCTATGTCATCCCCAATTTGCTTATCCGCAATATCCTCAAAGCCATCTTTGCTTTCCAAAAGCAACCCGTACCGTATAGCGTTTGCAGTACTATGGCCGAGGCCGAAGATTGGGTAGCCGAAGCCCTCAATAAAAAAAATTGAATCAGACCAAGGATTTTTTGAAGTCTTTGACATTAATTTCATAACTTTACTATTGAAAATCCTTGTTGCCCACCAAAGAAATATCAAACATGCTGCTATTCAAATCATTTTTTATAAGATGCTACGCTTTTGCCATCTGCTGCCTATTGATGCTTGCCTGCCAACCGCAGCAAGCACAACAAAAGCCTGAGCAAGCTTGGCAACTACAAAGCGATACCCTCCTCACCGACCTTCAAAACCCTTGGGGAGCGGCTTTCTTGCCCGATGGCAATATGCTCATTACCGAAAGAAACGGTACGCTGCACCATTGGGAAGCCAACAGCAAGACGCTGAGTACGATTCAAGGCTTTCCAAGCAACGAAGTATATGTAAACAACCAAGGCGGCCTGCTCGATGTACAGCTGCATCCGCAGTTTGCACAAAACAAAAAGATATACTTCTCGATGTCGCGCAAGGTAGGCGACCAAGGCGGCCACACGGCTATGTACAGCGCCACCCTCGAAGGCAAGCAGCTCAGCAATGTGCAGCTGCTCTTCCAAGCGCAGCCTGCCACCAAAATGGGGCATCACTTCGGCGCACGCATCGCCTTCGATAAGCAGGGTTTTGTGTATTTGAGTATGGGCGACCGCGGCAAGGGCGAAGAAGCCCAAAAGCTTAGCTCCCATAATGGTACGATTATCCGACTCCACGACGACGGACGCATACCTGCCGATAACCCCTTTGTAAACACACCCGATGCCCAGCCCGAAATATGGTCTTATGGACATCGCAACGTACAAGGGCTTTATTATGACGAAAGCAGCAATACGCTCTGGGCACACGAACACGGCCCCAAAGGGGGCGATGAGCTGAACATCGTAGAAAAAGGCAAAAATTACGGCTGGCCAGTCATTACCTATGGCATCGGTTACGACGATACTATCATCAGCGAGCTAACCGCCCAAGACGGTATGGAGCAGCCTGTGAAATATTGGGTGCCTTCTATCGCACCTTGTGGTATGACGATGATTCGCTCCGATAAATATCCGGGCTGGGAAAACAGCATTCTGGTAGGTGCATTGGTACAAAGACATATCGCACGCCTCCAAATGAATGGCCGACAAGTCGTAAAAGAAGAACGCCTCTTGGAGGGTGTAGCACGTATGCGTTGGCTGGGGCAAAGCCCCGACGGCTATATTTATGTACTCTCCGAAGGCCCCGGCATGCTGCTGCGCTTGCGGGCAATTCAATAAGTAATAATTTCATCAAAACTTCATCACTTACCAAACAACCTTATTGCGTATCAATACGTTGAAGAGCTATTGTACAATTTCTCTCAATGCTGTTTTGAAACAAAAATACTCCCTGAAATATGTCCACACTCAATCCTATTACAGGTACCTTAGGGCGCAAAAGAGCCAAGCACCTACTCAGTCGCCTCACTTTTGGTGTAAGTAAAAATACTATTGATACTTTTGCCGGCTACACCATCGCTCAAGCACTCAATCAGCTCTTCCCTACCGCCGCCGCCGCCCTGCCGGCAAGGCCTGCATGGCTCGACAGCACGGGCGAAGGCTTCGAGGAGTTTAACCAACAAGGCCGCTTCAAAGCTTGGTGGCTGCGCCAAATGTATGCCGACACTACCTCGCTCGAAAAGCTTACCTTTTTTATGCATACGGTACTCACTACCAAGATGGAGACCGTCAATAAGACGGAAGCCGTTTTTTGGCAAAACCAGCTGCTCCGCCGCTATGTGATTAATGATTTTGCCAATGTCAATCCTACCTTCAATCGCTACAAACAGCTCATCGAAAAAATTTGTATTGACAATGCCATGCTTACCTTCTTGGATGGCAGGCTCAACGAAAGCGGCAACCCCAACGAAAACTTTGGCCGTGAACTTTTTGAGCTTTACACCATTGGCAAAGGCGCTACCGCAGGTGTAGGCGATTATACCAACTATACCGAAGATGACATCCGCACGGCAGCTTTGGTACTGACCGGCTGGCGCAATAATTACGACTTTGACACTACCGACGATGACGTGCTGCCCGGCTTCCCGATAGGCACTATCAAAAACTCGACGCTCAACCCCAACCAAGCCATCCGCCACGACAATCGTCCCGTAAAGCAATTTAGTAATCGCTTCCAAAGTGCGGCCTTCCCCGACCACTCCGTGAGGGTCAATGCCGCTCTCCTCAATCCTGATGGCAGCGCCACACGCGAGAGCGCACTCGACGAAATTCGCCAAATGATTGACATGGTCTATGAGCAAAACCAAGCAGCTCGCTACATTTGCCGCAAGATTTATCGCTTTTTTGTATATCACGATATTATCAATGCGCCAAGCACCGACGGTACCGACCGCCCCAATGTGGAAGAAACCATCATCGCTCCTTTAGCCGCTACTTTCATTAGCAATGGCTATCGCTTACAGCCTGTTTTTCAACAGCTATTTAGTAGTCAGCACTTTTTCGATGCAGGAGGAAGCGACTCTGATGGTAGTGTGCGCAACAACAACGTAGGTGCGCTTATCAAGTCGCCTTTGGACGTAACCTTGGGACTAATGAAGTTTTTTGATGTTCCCGCACCTGCCGAAGACAGCATGGAAAGCACCGAAATATTTGGCAGCATCGTAGGCAATATGCGCTCTATGGCTTTGGACTTTATGGAGCCTTTTGATGTGGCTGGCTACGACCCTTACCACCAAGCGCCCAATTATCAGCGCAACTGGATTACAGTAAACAACCTCGCCTCGCGCTATAACTTCGCAAGAAGATTCTTCAATGGAGAAATTGTAAGCTTTGGGGCAATGGGTACGCTTTTCGATGCACTCACTTGGACAAAAAACAACGCCAACTTGGCCGCCGTAGCTACCGATACACAGGCTTTCGTACAAGAAGTGCTGCGCTACACTGCCGGCCTCAACGAGCTGAATACTGAAATCACCCAAGAGCGCCTCAATTTCTTCGAAAGCGAGCTACTCAAATTGGGCAGGGCTTTTGTAGCCGACCCCAACGATATTGCACTATTGCGCTTTTATTGGACTTTCCAATGGAACAACAACACTCCCGATGCCAATGGCATGCTCTTAGACTTCTATAATGCCATTTTCCAATCACCGGAGTACCAGTTAGGTTAAGTCCTCTTCTCAAGCTAAAAATTCTCAAAGTATGAAACGTAGAAACTTCCTCAAAAAACTTCCTATACTTGCAGGCGCTCCCTTTGTACTCAATGGCATTACTTTTGGCCAAATGAGCGCCTACCCGCAGCTCAAAGAAATAGCCCGCCTCAGCGCCAACAACCGCGCGATGGTGATTATCCAGCTGCATGGCGGTAACGATGGCCTCAACGCCGTGATTCCTATCAGCCAATACGCTGACTATTACAACCTCCGCCCCAATGTGGCCATTCCCGAAACAGGCAACCGCCGCTACATCCGCCTCGACAATACCCTCAACGACCAAAAACTTGTAGGCTTGCACCCCGATATGGTGGGCTTCAAAGACCTCTACGACCAAGGCAAGCTGGCCATTGTGCAGAATGTGGGCTACGAAAATATGAACGGCTCACACTTCAAGGGGCGCGACATTTGGTTTGGAGGCGTAGGCTACAACGACCCCATCACCTCCGGCTGGATGGGACGCTACCTGCAGAGCGAATTTGAAAATCCGCCCAGCGTGCTCTATCCCGAAAACTTTCCCAATGCCGAAATGCCCGACCCTCTGGGCTTGGAGTTTGGCAATGAGGTATCGCTCGGCTTCCACACAGGCGAAACCATTCCGGCGGCCATCTCTATTGGCAATCCGGTGGACTTCTTCAACCTTGTAGAAGATTTGGAAGGATACAATGAAAACAAGGCCATTGACAAGATTGGGGTCGCTCCTGCCAGCTTGGAAAACTCTATCTACAAGCGTGAGCTGGACTGGATTCTGAACTTAGAAAACGACACCAAAGACTATGCAGAGCGCCTCAAAAACCTCTACAACAGCGTATCGGCCTCGCCCGTCGAATACCCCACTACCTACCCGCTCAATGCGCCTCCGGGCAGTTTGCGCAATCCGCTGCATCTCTATTTGCGCATCGTAGCACGCTTGATTCAGGCAGGTTGCAAAACCAAAATCTACCTGATTCGCATTGGTGGCTTCGATACACACGTAAACCAAGTAGAAAACTACAATACCACGCTTGGCGCACATGCCGCCTTGATGTACCACGTATCGGCCTCGCTGCGTGCCTTCCAAGCTGACCTTAAAGAGCGTGGTGTCGAAGACCAAGTGCTTTCTTGCACCCTCTCGGAATTTGGCCGCCGTGCCCGCTCCAATGGTGGCTATGGTACCGACCACGGCACGGTAGCACCAATGTTTGTGGTAGGCTCGCAGGTAAATCCGGGCATTGTTGGAGAAAATCCCGACCTGCGCAAAGCGCAAGCCTCCGGCAACTTGTCGGACAATGTGGGGGATTTTATTGACTATCGCGATACCTTTACAGAGATTCTCATCAAATGGCTGGAAGTAAAGCCACAGTTTCTGCCTGATATTTTCCCCGGACACAACTACACGCAGTTGGAGCGCCCACTGCTGCGCGGTGATGGGGTTACCAATCTGGATGACTTCTTCAACCGCCGTTTCAAGCTGAAGCACTGCTTCCCCAACCCTGTGGGCAGCTTTACTACCTTCTCCTTTTATATAGACAACCCGGCGCAGGTAAAGCTTACACTCTATGATGGAAGAGGGAAATTGGTAAAAAATATTATCCATGAATACCGCAACTTTGGCGACCATCAAGTAACGGTGGACTTGTCTGACTTGCGCTCCGGTATTTATTTCTACCAAGTAGAGGCTGGCTTATTGAAAGATGCCAAAAAACTCATAAAACTGTAATATTTTTTTGATTTCCGGGCTTCGCAAGAGCTCGGAAATCTTTTTATCTCATCTCTCATTTTTACGCTATATGTACAAAAATACTTTTCTGGTCGGGCTTTGCCTGCTCTTGCTCAGCAGTGCAGCTTGGGGGCAAGCACGCAAAAAAGGAGCACGAGACCCTTTTTACGGCTCTCAATGGTGGCTCGGTGTGCGTGTGGGCACTACCCTTACCAATGCCACTGTTATTGAACGTTACAATCTTTTCAGCTCTACTCTGGGTGCCGACCAGCAGTTCGACAAAGAATACCGCAGCTTCATAGACCCGGGGGTACATGCCGGCGCTGTGATTGTCTATAATTTCGGTGATTTTGGAGTGGCTTTTCAGCCCACTTACAACAATATGAACTTGGTCTATGACAACACCTATTTCTGGCAAGGTGCGGGCAGCAACAGCCTTGTACAAGAAAATCGCCACCGTGTAGTCCTTAACTACTTGGAGCTACCCCTCAGCTTCCGCTACAAATACAGCTTGGGCAGCTTTACGCCCTTTGTGCAAGTGGGTGCTTTTTATGGTACACTCATCAAGGCTGATAAATATATCGAAATAGAAAGCTTTGATGCGGCCTCCGGTGCCGGTGGCGCCATAGACAATACCACGCCTATTATTGGAGCAAAACCGCTCTTTATCAACTCCAATTGGGGTGTATGGGGTGGCTTGGGCGTGAGCTACGACGCAGGCAATGTGCGCTTGGGATTGGAAGCCAGCTACCGCTATGGTATCAACAATGTAACCAATCGCCGTACACGCTATACCGACAACCGCATGATAGGCATCGGTGATGCTCTGGACGACATCAGCCTTCAAAATATCGAAATTTCTTTTACCTGCCTCTTCCCCATGAAGTTTCTCCAAACAGGCTCTTTCCGCAGTGTAAAACCTTAGTTTCATCTTTCTTTCGCTATTTCTATGAAATATACATATCATCTCTTTCTTTTGGCTTTGGCAGTGCTGCTTGGCGCTTGCGACATCGCCAACAATAAAATAGAACCCGGTACGGTTTTTAGCAAAATCTATGAGAATAACAACTTCGACCAAGGCTTCTTTGTACAAGACATCAAGCAAAATCCTGATGGCACTTACTTGATTTTGGGCGAATATACCAGTCCCGATGCCTTGCTGCCCTTGTTGTATTTGATGCAGATTGATGCAGAGGGCAATTTTATGTGGGAGCATCTCTCTACCGAATATGCCAATCCGGTATCTGAAATGATGCTCATCAATGGCGAATACCATTTTGTATGTATGAATGCCACCAATCCCCAAACACGTTTGGTGCGTGCTGCCCAAGAGCCCTCGCTGGTAGAGAGCTTCGACCAGATAGAGATTCCCTTGGCTGCCGCCCTTACCAACGATGGCCGCGTGATTGTGTCGGGCTTCAATCCGCTTTCACGCAGTACCCGTGTGTTTTTGCAGGGCGAAGGCAGCGCTTGGGTTTTTGATAATTTTGAAGATGTGGACGGCATCGTCAATGAGCATCTTACCAAGCAGCGCAAGCCTCTTCCCTTTGCGGTGGGCAGCTTGCCCAATGGTTATTTCTTCAATGGCTTCCGCAACTTCAATCTCTCGCTCAACTTTCTTGATAATACAGGTGCGCGCACAGGCACTATCAACGGAGAGCGCTACAATGCAGCAGTGAGTGCCTTTCTACCTCTGGAAGGCAATCGTGCTGCCGTAGCCCGCTACAACTCGGCAGGCCTCACGAGCTTCAATGCCGCAGCGGTATTCAATGCTACTACCGACATCAGCGACCCCAACAGCATTATTGGCAACAACCTGCCCGAGCTGCTTCCCAATGCCCGTGTGGTAGTGAAAACAGCGGTACTGCGCCAAAGACCTGTGGTACTGTACCTGTCCGAAACCCGCAATGGACAGTTGGTATTGTTTATTTATGACCAACAGTCGGGGATTCTCATCAGCAATCGCTATTTGGGTGCCAACAACAGCTTTGAGGCGGGCGGTATGACCCTCACCCAAGATGGTGGTTTGGCCATCGTGGGGCGGGTATTTATTGCAGGACGCTTCCCGCGTGTTTGTGTGTTTAAGCTCGAAAAAGATGATTTAGAACGCGATATTCCTTAGAAGTTTCCTCAAGGCAAGCTTCTCCCCTTTTCCGAGCATTCTCTGTAAGGAAAAGGGGATTTTTTGTGAAAAATTTTCTCGGAGCATCAAAGAAAACAAGTATATTGCCAATCAAAAACCTTATGCGTGTTTTTCAGCTTACAGCACAAGCCTCGGTAGCCAATCACTTTTTAGCAGAAATGCGCCACCAGAAAATCCAGCAAGACTCCCTGCGCTTTCGCAGAAACTTAGAAAGGCTCGGAGAAGTATTGGCTTATGAACTTTCCAAAACACTCCTTTACAAAAATGCTACTGTAAGCACTCCCCTCGGCCTTGCCCATACCCAGCTGCTGATACAGCAGCCCGTGCTGGCGGCCATTCTCAGGGCAGGTTTGCCGCTCTATCAAGGTTTTCTCAACTTCTTCGACCAAGCAGAAAGTGCTTTTATAGGGGCTTATCGCGGGGAAGCCCGCAGCGACCACTCCTTCGATATAGAAGTACACTATGCCACCACTCCTCGCCTCGACGACAAAGTGCTTATCCTGATAGACCCCATGCTGGCCACCGGAAAATCACTGCACTTGGTTTACAAACGCTTGCTACACTTTGGACAGCCGCGCGAGCTGCACATCGTATCGGCTATTGCCAGCCGTGCAGGCGTGGCATACCTCGAAGAGCAAATCCCCGAAGCCTCGCTCTGGGTGGGTGATATAGACGAGGAGCTGAATGTAAAATCTTATATCATTCCCGGCTTGGGCGATGCAGGCGACTTGGCCTTTGGGGTGAAAGAATAAGCCCTCCTACCAGCAATCGGGCCTGAGACTCTACTTGGGGTAGCCCAAAAGATACACCACACTGGTACCCCACTTGCCTTGTATTTTTCCTGTTTTCCAGAGGTACTTTTGCTCCTTGTCAGCATTTGTAGCAATACGCAGCAGGCTTTCGGGACTTCTGAGGCGTGCAATAGAAACCAGCCCGTCCCAAACGGTACATATAGGAATAATGGGAATCAGATAGGTAAAGAGAATACGCGACCAACGAAAAGGCTTGAAAAAAGGTGTAAGAAAGAAAAAAGCAAGAGGGTGAAAAACAAGCGTAGAAGCTGCAAAAAGGAGATTGCGGCTGCCACCATCGAAAATACCAATGCCTTCGCCTGCGGCTACGGTATTGGCAATAACTGCCTCGGCGGTGCTGTCGTCGAAATGATGAAAACCTGAAAAAATCGTACGAAAACCCTTCAAAGAAGTAGGTACGTCTTCGGCAGTTACCGAATAAGCCGCATGGCTGATACGCCCCTCGCTTTGCGCTGCAATAAAGCGGTAAGCGTTTTCATTCGGGTATTTGTCTGACAAAACGATGGGCACTTCCTTGCCCGTTACCTCCCGCAAGTTGAGCTGTATTTGCTCGATAGCCCCTCCACCACCAGAGCACAAATCTACAAGTCCTTTAGCCCCTGTATGTACCAGCCCCTCCACGATGAGCGGTGTAATCGCAAGATAAAAGTTTCCCATACTGAGTATGTAGCGGAGGTAGTCGGTCATCCCCTCACGAAAAACACGCGGAAACCAAGATAAATCTTCAAATTCAAACAGGCTTATTTTCATTTACTTATAAAAAATACTAAGGATTCTTGCGTATGCTGCTTGTCTCGTGCATAATCTTTGTGCTATTTTAGGACAAGATTGAAATGATTTTTTGATTTTCAAAACTGATTGCTTCAATTCTCAAAATTGCTCGCTATCACAATCAAAAGACCCTTCTCCTCTATACATTTCATAAAATGCCCGTAAAAACAATGTATCATTATGCACTCATATTATTGCTGCTCCTGAGCCACTTGCCCGACAGCTTTGGTCAACAAAAAAAGCGTGGCTCTTCTACTCAACCCAAAAATGCACAAAAAGTTATACCACCTCCTGGAGATTTTGAGCGTGCCCAAGCAGAGTACCAAGCGCAGTTTTATGCCGATGCAGTATATCTCTTAGATAAAGTGCTGCGCAAAGACAGCACCGAGGCAAAAGCGTATTGGCTGAGAGCACGTTGTTATTTTCATCTAAATAAATATTTACAAGCCTCTCTCGACTTGCAAAAAGCCGTAAATTTAGACAGCTATCTGCCTCAACAAGCCGACTATTGGGCTTATCAGGGCTGGATACAGTACCATTTGCAAGCCTACGAAGAAAGTATTTTTGCCCTCAAACAAAGTTTAGACTTCGACTTTAACAATCCTCCGGCTTTGAGCTACTTGGGAGCAGCTTTTTTGGCGCTGGGGCAAGCCGACTCCGCTTTTCATTACTACCAACAAGCCCTCGAAATAAGCCCTATGGAAAGTGCACTTTATATAGGTCGTGGCCAAAGCCGTATGTATTTAGACGATTATCGCAATGCCGTAGCCGACTTCGACCGTGCCCTCCAGCTCAATTATCTGGAAGCAGAAGCCTACCGACTGCGGGCGCGGGCGCGCTTCCTGCTCGACGATGCCACAGGCTGCTTAGAGGATTTCCGTCGCCTCCAAGCCCTTTATCCGACGCTCAGGCTTTCGGCCTTGGAGCACAGCCTTTTGGCGGGCTGCTACTTGCTCCTGCAAAGACCCGACGAGGCCTTGGCAGCCCTGAACCAAGCCATCGCCCAAGAGCCTCAAAATGCTTGGTACTACTTTGAAAGGGCACAGCTGCACCTGCAATTGGAAAATCAGCAAAGTGCTTTGGCCGATGCCGAAAATGCCAGCCAAATAGCGCCCCAAGAAACCTCTTTTTGGGAAATGCAAGCCGATATTGCCTTTCAAAACAAGCGCTACGTGCAAGCCCTTGCTTTGTATGAGCAGCTCAAAGCTCTTGAGCCGGAAGCCCCCAAGGCATACCACCAAATTGCGCTGCTCAAAGCATTGCAAAAAACCAAGAAAAAAGAAGTGAAAGCTGCCGTACAAGAGGCGCAAGCCAAAGGCTGGCCACGCGAGGATTTTGACCCGCTACTACGCCCTTTTCTAAAAAAATAGCTATTCGACAGCACCAAACACAGCTACCGAGCGTGCGCAATGCTCCTCTAAAAGTGCCCATTCGGCAATATCTACCTCTAAAACAAGTATTTGTCCGGGGGCAAAGCCTCCCAAAGGCTCTTTGGTAAGCACTTCGGCCAAGTAGCTAATACCCGGATTGTGTGCTACCAATAATACACAAGTCTCTTCGGAAGCCACTTCCTGTAAGAAGCGCATCAAAATACGCACAGAAGCATTGTAAAGCTCCTCTTCGTAGCGAATAGCACTGCGGGCATAACCGAGCTGCTCGGCCACTTGCAGGATGGTCATTTCGGCACGCAAAGCGGCACTGCTCAGCAGCAAAGAGGGTTGCCAGCCTTGGCCTTGCAGCCATTGGCCTGCCAAAGCAGCCTGCCGCAAGCCACGCGATGTAAGGACTCGCCCAAAATCGCCACTCGTTTCGACTTCTGCTTCGGCATGGCGCATGAGAATAAGTTTTTTCATGATCAATTAATTTTTTGATTTGCAGGCACTTGTTAATCTTTTTTTGTTTTCTTTTTTAGTTTTAATCTTAAGATGATTTGTATTATTCATGATTTTTTTCTCATCTTTGAAGCAATTAGTGAAGCGAAAATAAACAATTTGCTTTAATACGTGTCTTTATTCCATCAAATAAATTTCCCTCCGAATTATGATTAAGAACTTAGTCATAGTAGAATCTCCGGCAAAAGCAAAGACCATCGAAGGCTACTTAGGCAAGGATTTCACCGTACGTTCCAGCTACGGACATGTGCGCGATTTGCCCAAAGGCGACTTTGCCGTGGATATCCAAAACAACTTTGCCCCGCAATACCAAGTAAGCCCCGACAAGGCCGACTTGGTGAGCCAGCTGAAGAAAATGTCGAAGCAAGCCGAAATCGTATGGCTCGCTACGGACGACGACCGCGAGGGAGAGGCCATCTCTTGGCACTTGAAGGAGTCGCTGGAGCTGAATGATGACAAAATAAAACGTATTGTATTCAGAGAAATCACCAAACAGGCGATTCTCAACGCTATCCAGAATCCTCGTACCATAGATATGGATTTGGTGAATGCCCAGCAAGCCAGACGCATCTTAGACCGCCTCGTGGGCTTTGAGCTGTCGCCTATTTTATGGAAAAAAATACGCGCAGGACTTTCAGCAGGGCGTGTGCAATCGGTGGCAGTGCGTGTTGTTGTGGAGCGTGAGCGCGAAGTAGAGGCTTTCAAGGCTACTTCTTCTTACAAAGTAAGTGCCCTCTTCGACTTAGGCAAGGGCAAAACCTTGCTGGCCGAACTCAAAGACAAACTGCCCAAAGCCCAAGATGCCCAAGCTTTTTTGGAGCAATGCAAAGGAGCAACTTTCAACATTCAAAATCTCGAAACCAAGCCTTCTAAAAAGAGCCCTTCCCCGCCTTTTACTACTTCTACCTTGCAGCAAGAAGCCAGCCGCAAGCTGGGCTTTTCGGTAGCCCAAACGATGTCGGTAGCCCAAAAACTCTACGAAGCAGGGAAAATCACCTATATGCGTACCGATTCTATCTCGCTTTCGCAAGAGGCTATCCAAAAGGCTACCGCCGAGATAAAAAGTGCTTATGGCGCACAATACGTACAGGTAAGAAATTATAAAACCAAGTCGGAAGCTGCCCAAGAGGCGCACGAGGCTATTCGCCCTACCGATTTTTCGGCGCATCAGGCAGGCAGCGACCGCAACGAGCAGCGCTTGTACGAACTGATTTGGAAGCGCGCCATTGCTTCGCAGATGGCCGATGCCATTATCGAAAAAACCATCGCTACGATTCAGATTTCTACCGTAGCCCAAAAGCTCTATGCCGAAGGCGAGGTAATTAAGTTTGATGGCTTCCTGAAAGTCTATCTCGAATCGAATGACGAAGAGGAAGAAGATGCCGAAAATAAAAATATGCTTCCGCCCCTCAACATCGGGCAAGCGCTTGCCTTGCAGCAGATGCGTGCCGTAGAGCGCTTTACCCGCCCCGCCCCGCGCTACACCGAGGCCAGCCTTGTGAAGAAATTAGAGGAACTGGGTATTGGGCGACCTTCTACCTATGCGCCTACCATCTCTACCATTATCAAGCGCAACTATGTGGTAAAAGACAACCGCGATGGCAAGGAGCGTAGCTACAAGGAGTTTGTACTGGCAGGCGACCAAATCGTAGAAAAAGCCAATAAAGAGATTACTGGTGCCGAAAAGGCTAAGCTCTTCCCTACAGATGTGGGGATGATTGTGAATGACTTTTTGGTAGAATACTTTGAAAGTGTGGTGGATTTCTCCTTTACGGCCAATGTAGAGAAAGACTTAGACGAGATTGCACACGGTAAAAAGGACTGGATTCACACCTTAGATGCCTTTTACAACAGCTTCCACGCCAAGGTAGAAATTACCCAAGACCTCGACCGCAAGCAGGTAAGCACCTCGCGCGAGCTGGGGGCACATCCCGACAGTGGCGAGAAGATTTATGCCAAATTGGGTAAGTTTGGCCCTTATGTACAAATAGGTGAAGGCAGCGAAGAGAAAAAGCCTCGCTATGCGCCCCTGCGCAAAGGGCAACTCTTAGAAACCCTCAGCTTGGAGGAGGCCTTGGAGCTGTTTAAGCTGCCCAGAGAGGCAGGCAGCTTCGAGGGACAGCCCATGACAGTGGCTATTGGCAAGTTTGGCCCTTATATCAAGCACGAGGGGAAGTTTTACTCCTTGCCCAAGCACTACGACCCCTACACCGTAAACGAAGAGGAGGCACAAGAGTGTATCGTGGCCAAGCGCAAAGCCGATGCCGAGAAGTACATCAAGACTTTTGAGGAAAATCCTGACATCTTGGTGCTCAACGGGCGCTACGGGCCTTATATCAAGGCAGGCGATAAAAACGTAAAAATCCCGAAAGGTACAGAGCCCACCTCCCTCACTTTGGAGCAATGCTTGGAGCTGGCAGCCCAAGAGCCTGAGAAAAAGAAAAAGTTTGGCGGCAGCAAAACCGAAAGCAGTAAAACTACCAAAGCCAAGGCAGAAAGTAGCAAAAGCAAGACCCCCGGTACCAAAGCCAAAAGCACAACAAGCAAGGCCAAACCCAAAAAGAAGTAATGTAATATATTATAAAAGCATCGGGGCTTCTCTCAAGATGAGAGAAGCCCCGATGCTTTTGTGTGGGAGTATAGCTACTAAGGATTTACCGTAGTAGTTTCCTCAGTTTTTTTAGGCTCTTCTGTCTTGCTAGAATCGGCAGGAGCTTCCTCGATTTCAGCAGGTTGGTCAGTTTCTTGAGGCGCAGTTTGCTCGGTCTCAGCCTCTTCAATATCGTTAGGATTTTCAGACTGCTCTGCACCGCAAGAAGCCAAAGTAAGCGCACCGGCTACGGCAAATAACAAGAATAACTTTTTCATTTTTTTGGGGTTTTTGAGATGAAAAAAACAAACTATATCTGTAAAGTAAACACTCTTGCAGGAAAAGTCCAAATTTTATTGGATTTTATTGCCTCTTTTCCTACCAATCCGTAGAATCTTCGGCCTTAGCGGATACGCAGGCGGCGGATTTTATCTTTCCACCACTACTTTTACGGTCTTCGCCTTGCCTTCCACGATGACATGCAAGAAATACATCCCTGCGGGCAAGGAATGCTGAATGACATTGGTAGGTGCTGTGAGGCTGCCCCTCCACACCTCGCTGCCTTGTGCATTGAATAGGCGCGCAGGCAAGTCGAGTCTGTCTTTGCCTATCGAGATGGTAAATGTGCCCTTGTTGGGATTGGGATACACCTCCACAAAATCCTTCTCTGCCATACCTTTTACAAACACTACCAGCGAATAAGAAAA
>DAIQNQ010000067.1:0-15313 GCA_036788275.1 Thermonemataceae bacterium | reverse complement strand
ATTTCCCTTAACATCTCCGTAAAAAAGCCCCTCCAGAGCTGCCAAAAGATTAACAAAGAGAAAATTTTGCCGAAACCGCCATGTGCTTTTCTTCGCCTTACTTTGTAAAACAAATTACATTTTGTTTTATCCTTTTACCGCTATCTGTATGAAGTATCTTTATTCCACTATGGTGCTCCTCGCCTTATGCATCGCACACCTACTCCCCGCCCAGCAGCTCAAAAGCCATACGGCACAGCCCGCAGGCAATGTCAAAATGCTCCAGAGGCAAAAAAGCAACGCCCAGCTGCCGCTCAATCCGGCGCTCAAACCTTTTTATCATGGCGTGGCCTCCGGCGACCCGCTCCACGACCGTGTGATTATCTGGACGCGCATCACCCCCGACAACGAGGGCAGTATCGAGGGTACTTGGCAGGTAGCCACCGACCCAAGCTTTGCCAACATTGTGCGTTCCGGTAGCTTTTTTACCAGCGCCGAGCGCGACTATACCGTCAAGATAGACGTAACAGGCCTGAGCGCAGGTACTACTTATTACTATTATTTCAATGCCTTGGGCGCCAATTCCCTCATCGGCAAAACAAAAACCACCCCCAGCCAACAAACCGAGCAGCTACGCTTTGCCGTGGTATCTTGCAACAACTATGAGGCAGGCTACTTCAATGCCTTCGGACGTATTGCCGACCGTACCGACCTCGATGCCGTTATTCACCTCGGCGACTATATCTACGAATATGGCAATGGCGTGTATGGCGTAGATAGCCCCGACCGCCAGCACATTCCCGCCAACGAAATCCTGACTTTGGCCGACTACCGCACCCGCTACTCCCTCTACCGCCTCGACGAAAACCTGCGCCGCGCCCACCAGCAGCACGCCTTTGTTACCGTATGGGACGACCACGAAAGTGCCAACGATGCTTATAAAGATGGTGCAGAAAACCACAACGAGGGCGAAGGCTCTTGGGCAGTGCGCAAAGCTATCTCCAAAAGAGTATATAATGAATGGATGCCTATTCGCGAGGCAGAGTTTGCACCACTCTACCGCAAAATATCCTACGGCAGCTTGATGGATTTGCTGATGATTGATACCCGCCTCGAAGGCCGCGAAGAGCAAATAGAAGACGTGAGCAATCCGGCAGTATATGCTGCTGACAGAACGCTGCTCGGCAGCACCCAAAAAGCTTGGTTTTTGGAGCAACTCTCTGCCTCTACGGCCAAATGGAAAGTAGTAGGCAATCAGGTAATCTTTGCCGATTTCAACGTATGGTGGGGTGCCAGCGCCCAAACCGGTACCGGCTTGCAGCTCGAAAGTATCTTTTTGGATATTTGGGATGGCTATCCGGCAGAGCGCACGCAGATTCTAAACCACATCGCCGCCAACAATATCCAGAATGTAGTGATGCTCACCGGAGATTTCCACTGTGCCTTCGCCTTTGATGTGGCCTTGCGTCCGGCGGCCTTTACAGGTGGCGACCCTGCCGTGGCCATCGCAGGTGCAGTGCCTGTGCCTGCGACCGGAGGCACTACCTACAACCCGGCTACGGGTGCAGGCTCACTCTTGGTAGAATTTGCCACGCCCAGTATCTGCTCGGCCAATTTCGACGAAAATTTGGGCAATCAGTTTGGCAGTGCCGCTGCCGGTTTGGCAGCCGCCCAACAGCTCCAAGCGCAAATCAATACGCCACTGCCTGCCGCTGCCGGACCTTTGGCAGGTTTCAACCCCAATCCTCACCTCAAATATGTGGATTTGATTCGCCACGGCTATTTTATTTTGGATTTGAAAAATGACAAGGTACAAGCCGATTGGTATTTTGTGGAAGACATCCTCGCACCCAACACCCAAGAGGCTTTTGCCAAAGGCTTCTTTAGCAATGACAGCGAAAATCGCCTCCAAGAAAGCGCCACGGCCAGCACGCCCAAAAGCCAGCAAGACACCCCCGCTCCTGCTGCGCCCTTGGTAACGAGCTTAGAAAACAGCCGCTCGCAATCATTGGCCTTACTAAGCCTCTACCCCAATCCGGCCAGCAATCTTTGCCTCTTCAACTACACGCTCAACCGCAGCGAGCAAGTACGCATCGCGCTGTACGACCTCCAAGGCAAGCTGGTAGCCGAGGTATTGCAAGCCCAACAAACCCCCGGCAACTACACCTTCACCTATCCTGTGGAAAAGCTCAAAGAAGGGATGTATATCTTGCGCTTCTCTACGGCACAAGAGCAGATAGAGAAAAAACTCCTGATTCAGCGATAAACTTTTTTACATAAAATCCAAAGCCGCTCTTGTTTGCAAGGGCGGCTTTTTTATGTATAAAAACTCCTCCTCCACCCAACCAAGTTTTCCTAATAAAAATACGGCAAAGTACAGAAATATCCCTACTTTTGTAAATACACTTTTCAAACACTTTTCTTTACGTATGCGCACATTTTTACTTTTTTGTATCGGCCTATTCCTCCTGAGCAACTGCAATAAAAAGCAGCAATCGCAAAAATCTCTGCCCGAAGGCTTCTCCATACTCCTTACAGAGTCGGCAGGAATGCTGCCTTATGGGCGCAGCTTGTACCTCTCGCCTACCGAATGCTACGAGATTCAGACTGAATATGGCAAAGACAAAAAAGTAAGCTTTCAGCTCAGCCAAGAGCAGCTCGTAGCGCTGGTACAGGCCTTCGAGCAGCAGGATTTTAAAGGTATTCGTAGCCAAGAGACAGAAACTGCCGACCGCGGCGGCATCACCGTCCTATTGCGCAGCCAAGGCAATGCCCTGAGCCGCGCCGATGCAGGCAGCACTTTTATTTTGAAAGAAGACCGCCCCCGCTTTGAGGCGCTGCTTGCCGAAATCACCAAGATTACCCAGCCTGCCCTCCAAGCCCAAAAAGTAGCCCTTGAGCTTTCGCTTGATGCCTCTTTTGCGCAAGGCCAAAACCAAGTATCTGTGATGATAGGGAATGTGCTCAACTACCAAAGTGTACAAGGCGTACAAACAGCAATTCCTTTGCACCTTATTGCTGGTCCACAAGAAATATTGGTAAATGTATATGGCCGCAAAGAGGGCAGCCAAGGCCCACAAAGCATCGCCTCGGCACGCCTCCAAATCAATATCGAAAAGCAACACCGCTTCATTCGCCTGCGCCTCGAAGGCAGCGAAGTAAAAGCCCTTGTGGAGTAACTTTGGCCATCCAAAAACATTGATATTGAATAAAATAAGGCAAAAGCAGAATTTTATTAAACTTTTTTTGTAAAATTGCATTTGAAAAGGAAATAATATCATTTATAGCTTTTCCAACAATAGGCAGCCGCGCTTGGTGTGCCTATTTTTATTATGTCCCAAATTGATAGTATATGATGCATTATTCAAAAATTGCAGGTCTTGGCTTCTATGTGCCAGAGAACGTTGTGCGCAATGCAGACCTGGAAAAAATCATGGATACCTCCAACGAGTGGATTATAGAACGCTCCGGTATCCAAGAGCGTCGCTTCTTTACCGAAGGCAAAGATACCGTGGCCACCATGGGCAAAGAAGCCGCTGCGATGGCGCTGGCCAATGCCCAAATCGGTGCTGAAGAGATTGACTTTATCATTTTTGCTACCCTCAGCCCCGACTACAACTTTCCCGGCTCCGGCGTGCTTTTGCAGCGCATGTTGCCTTTCAGAGAAATCGGTGCTTTGGATGTACGCGCCCAATGTTCGGGCTTTATTTATTCCCTGTCTATTGCCGACCAGTATATTAAAAGCGGCATGTACAAAAACATCTTGGTGATAGGCTCTGAGGTGCAATCCAACATTTTGGAGCTAAGCGACAGAGGGCGAAATTTTGCCGTACTCTTTGGTGATGGCGCAGGCGCTGCCGTGGTACAAGCCACCCAAGACCCCGCCCACCGCATCCTCTCCACCCACTTGCACTCCCAAGGGCAATATGCAGAGAGTCTCTTCTTGGAGCATCCAGGTAGCCGCCTCAAAAATCGCATGACTGAGGACATCATCCGCGAAGGCAAACACCTGCCTTATATGGAAGGCCAAGCCGTATTCAAGCACGCCGTGCAGCGCTTCCCTGAGGTCATTAAGGAGGCGCTCGATGCCAATGGCTTCCAGCCCGAAGATATTTCGCTATTGGTACCTCACCAAGCCAACTTGCGTATTACCAAATACGTACAACAAACCCTCAAAATGCCCGATGAGAAGGTATATAGCAACATCCAACGCTATGGCAATACCACGGCGGCCTCTATTCCTATCGCCCTTACTGAGGCTTGGCAAGAGGGCAAAATCCAAAGTGGCGATTTGATATGCTTGGCAGCTTTTGGCAGTGGCTTCACTTGGGCCTCGGCGCTGATTCGCTGGTAATTTATCTTTAAAAGAATTGTACAAAACTAATAAGAGTGTCATACTATAAGTCAAGCAAAGCGAAGACACGCTTATTTTTAAAATATTTTACCTAAAATTAGATTCCTACGAATCAAATACATATATTTGCAGTCCTTTTTAGAAAAGCCTGATTTATAATTTTATATACCCAAAAGGTCATGAACGAGATCATCAAATCCATAGAAGCCGAATACGCCCAAAAGCGTAACGAACTCCCCAGCTTCAACCCCGGGGATACCATCAATGTACACGTTAAGATTAAAGAAGGAAACAAGGAGCGTATCCAGCAGTTCCAAGGCGTGGTCATCCAAAGAAAGAACAAAAGTACTAATGGTGAGACTTTCACAGTAAGAAAAATCTCTAATGGTATCGGCGTAGAGCGTATTTTCCCAATTCTTTCTCCCAACATCGAAAAAATCGAAGTAGTACGTATGGGTAAAGTGCGCAGAGCACGTCTCTTCTACTTGAGAGGTAAAATGGGTAAAGCTGCTCGTATCAAAGAGAAGGTAAAAGCCTAAAGATTGTGTGTTTATTAGTTTGTTTGAAAGCTACTTTCTGTGAAAACAGGGTAGCTTTTTCTTTTAGCTATCTTGTTTTCTGACTTTATGCAAATCCAATTCTTCAAATACCAAGGTACGGGCAACGATTTTGTGATGATTGACGACCGCACAGAGCTGTTTCCTGCCTCCAAAGAACTCATCGCCCACCTTTGCCACAGACGCTTTGGCATTGGTGCTGATGGCCTCATTCTGCTACAAAACCATCCTGAATACGATTTCAGAATGGTGTATTTCAATGCCGACGGTGGCGAAGGCTCTATGTGTGGCAATGGCGGACGCTGTGCCGTGGCTTTTGCCAAGCATTTGGGCATTTTTGCAGCGCAAACCCAATTTATGGCCGTAGATGGCCTGCACGAGGCTTTTATAGATGAGGCAGGACTGGTACACCTCAAAATGCAAGAGGTAGAGGGAATAGAAAACAATAGCCACAGCTTTTTTCTGAACACCGGCTCGCCGCATTATGTGGCTTGGGTAGAAGCCCTCGCCGACTTTGACGTAGAAAAAGAAGGCAAGGCCATCCGCTACAACGAGCGCTTCAAAGCACAAGGAACCAATGTGAATTTTATGGAAAAGTTGGCCGAAAACCAACTCTTGGTGCGCACCTACGAGCGCGGTGTAGAGGCCGAAACCTACTCCTGTGGCACGGGTGTTACAGCTTGCGCCTTGGCTTATAGCCTGAGCGGGGCACAAAGTCCGGTGGCGATTCGTACCCTCGGTGGCGATTTACAGGTGCATTTTGAGCGTGTGGGCGCAGCGCAATTCCGCAATATCTATCTGATAGGCCCTGCCCAAAAGGTTTTTGAAGGTACTTATATGCTTTGATGCGCGGCGGCCAAGTGGCGCAGCTCTTCTACCGAAAGCCAATGCTGGTTGTGCTGTGAGTTGTAGGCAAAGTCTGCTGCTACAGGCTTTGCCGCATGCCATTGGAGATACGCACTTTTCGGCTCCGGCACAATCATAAAATAGCGCTCTGTTTCAATAGTTTGAAGGGCATCGGCTTGGGCAATCATATCTTCGTGGAGCTTTTCGCCACTGCGCAGGCCTATCCACTCAATTTCGGCTTCGGGCGCAATGGCCTTGGCCAAATCCACCACTCTGAAAGAGGGCAGCTTGGGTACAAAAATCTCTCTGCCACGCATTTTTTCCAATACATCAAGTACAAAATCAATGCTCTGCTCGGCGCTCAGGTGAAAGCGCGTCATATCGGGATGCGTTACCGAAAGGCGACCTTTCTCTTTTTGTTTTATAAAAAAAGGCACTACCGAGCCGCTCGTACCCATTACATTGCCATAGCGCAATACGGCAAAGGTAGTTTCGCCACGATGTTGTGCCGTAAAAAGCTTGTCGGCACAGAGCTTTGTAGCGCCATACAAGCCCGTAGGCGCAGCTGCCTTATCGGTAGAGATGGCCACCACCTTGGCTACCTTTTGTGCTAGGGCAGCTCTAAGCACATTTTCGGAGCCGATGATATTGGTACTGATAAACTCCGAAGGGTTGGCCTCTGCCATTTGTACGTGCTTGAGGGCGGCGGCATGCAATACCACATCCACCCCTTGCATGGCCTCGGCAAGGCGCTCATAATGGCGAATATCGCCCAAGATATATTGCAAAGCCGGATGCTTGCCCCAAGGGCAATAATGCTGCATTTCGTAGTGCTTCAGCTCATCGCGCGAGAATACACGAATTTCGGCAATCTCAGGATAGCGCTCCAGCAAGATTTCGATGCATTTTCGGCCAAAAGAGCCGGAACCACCTGTAATCAGTATTTTTTTTCCATTCATTTTATCTCAATTTACACGGTATCCATAAAAGTTTTTTCGATTCTGTTGAAGAGCAGCACTCCCAACAGAAATATCAATACCGTAGATATACAGCTATAAGCCAACAAGGGCCACGAAAACAGTCCTTCTCCCAAGAAAGAATACTTAAAACCCTCGATAATCGGCGTGATGGGGTTGAGCAAAAAAAGTATTCGGTACTTCTCGGAGATGGAAGAAAGCGGGTAAATCACCGGAGAAGCGTACATCAAAAGCTGTACTCCAAAAGCTACTAAATGCGTAAAATCGCGGTATTTGGTAGTAAGTGCCGAGATAATAATGCCCAAGCCCAGCGAGAGTACGGCCATCAGCAGCACATAAAGTGGCAGCAAAAACACATAGATATTGAGGTTGGGACGAAAATCCAAAAAGAGATAAAAATAGGCGTAAAAACCCAGAAAAAGTACAAATTGAACCCCAAATGAAAAGAGCGCCGCTATCACATTGGATACGGGCACGGCCAAGCGCGGAAAATACACCTTCCCAAAAATAGCGGCATTGCTCACAAAGGTATTAGAGGTTTTGGTGAGGCAGGTTGCAAAGTAATTCCAAATCGTAATCCCCGCCATATAAAACAGCACAGGAGGCAGCCCTTCGGTAGAGAGCTGCGCAATATTGCCAAATACCACCGTAAATACCAAGGTAGTAAGCAGCGGCTGTATGATATGCCAAAGTGGCCCCAGCAGGGTTTGTTTATATACCGACACAAAGTCGCGATAGACAAAGAGCATAATCAAGTCGCGATAGCGCCATAGCTCGCCCAGCTTCAAGTCGAACCAAGCGCCTTTGGGCGCGATGACCTCTGTCCACTCTTCCGGCAGGGGCTTTTCAGGTGAGGATTGCATCAAATGCGTTTTCTTTATTTTATTGGGCACAAATCTACTATTTCTCAGGCAGATTTTACCTTCTTATCACCACTTTTTTGCTTGTAGCCTGTGCGCCCTCTCTTACTGTAAGCAAATACAGCCCCGCCCCAAAGCGGGAAACATCCAACACCAGCTCCCCAAAATCGGCAGGCGGGTACTCCAAAGCCGCCACCAAGCGCCCTTGCATATCGCGCATTTCCACTTGCAGCGGGGCATTGCCAAGGCTCAGATACCTTACGCGCAGCTCTTCACTGGCAGGATTAGGATAAGGGGCAAATACCTCGAAGCCTCCTTTCAGGTTCAGGCATACGCGGTTATTGGCCACATTATTTTCTTGGGGAATCGGACTCAGTTCTACACATACAAAGCCACTGCGCAGCGCCTCCTCGCTAAGGGTATTGGTAAGCGTGTAAGTCAGCGAAGCCCCTGCCACCAAGCGCTCAGCTATCACCTCGCTGAGGGTATCGCTTGCGGTATATATTTTAATGAGTAAATTTTCGGCGATGGTATTGCCTGCATTTTCTATCTCTACAATCACTTGTCCCTCTTCAATACGGGCGGCATTTAGGGCAATATCGGCTTGCAACAAGCCCACAGCCACCACCCTTTCAAAAAAAGTAGTACAGCCATTCAAACTGCTGGCGCTTAGGCGCACTACATATTGACCGGGAGCAGCATAAGTAACGGTCGGATTGGAGGCGGTGCTGCTTTGCCCATCGCCAAAATCCCACAAAAAAGCGGCTGCCCCGCTGCTCTGGTTTTGGAAGCTTACGGTCAAAGAGTTATTGGTGCTGTTGTCGCTAAACACAATGCTGGGTGCAGCTTGTATTACTACATTTTCTCTTACAAATACTTGCTCGCAATTGTTGGCGCTTCGGGCTATCAGGCGAATGGTATAGCTGCCTGCGGTGGGGAAGGTAATCGTTGGGTTTTGCTGCTCAAACACTCCCACGCCCGACACCTCCCAGCGCCATTCGCTGGCGCTTCCTGTGCTTGTCGCCATAAAGTCAATAGGCACACCTGCACAAAGCAGCCCCGGTGGCACTGCAAATTGTGGCTGTGGGGCAGGTACTACCGAAATAACAGCGGTTTTAAGGTCTTCGCAGCCGGCGGCATCGCGCACGCGAAGCGAAATCACAAAATCGCCGGCTTGTTGGTAACTTTTGGTGGGATTTTCAAAAGGAGAAAAAGTACCATCGCCAAAATTCCAGAAGAAGCCTGCGGCCGGGTCGGGCGGCACATTGCTGAAGCTACTCAGGTTTTCAAAATTGATGCTTTCGCCCAAACAAACCGTGACCACCTCTCTGAAGTCGGCCTCCACCCCTGCCGATACCCGCACCATTTTGATAATTTCATTGCTGCAAGCGTTGTTGGCCGTTACGCGTAGGCGTACTTCATAATTGCCCGCAGTGGTATAGCTATGGGTAGGACTTTTTTGTGAGGAAGTAACTCCATCACCAAAATCCCAAAGCCAGCTTTGTACATTGGCATCACTGCCCTCGCTACTATTGACAAAGGCGATAGGCTGCCCCAAACATACATCATTGGCTGTAAAATTGGCCACTACTGCACTGGGATTTACTTGTATTCCGCCTACATAATAAGCCAAAAGCTGTCCGTTGGCATCGAAGGCCTTGAGCGAAACGGCTCTGTTGCCCAAACGGCTGAAAGACACAGGCGGCGGATTTTGTACTTGCGAAAAGCTGATGGAGGCATCAGAATTATCAAAATTGAAACGAAAAAGGCCATTGGAGAGGTAGTCATTCACAAAAAAAGACCAAGTACCTTGATGCTTTACTGCCGAAGCCCCTACCAAAGTACTGAGCGTAGTAACAAGCCTTCGGGTAGGTGTATTGAGCAGCGAGTTGCCAAAGTCCAGCATATTTACTTGTCCGCTGTTGGCCGCTACAAGGGCGTGAAAAGAAGCACCTTCTTGGAGCAGTACCACGCCTGCGGGCTGCGAAATCCCCAAAGCGCCCAAATCGTTGATAGTGGGAGCTTGCTCCAAGCCGGAAGCAAAATTGAGCAGGAGCATACGATCACCGAAACCTGCTATTAGCACTTTCCAGCTGTTGCAGTCACGCAAGCCGCGCAAGGAGATGGGCAATGTACCTGCGGGCAGGTCTATGCTGCGTACTATATCGGCGGCAGTAGGCTGATTCGTAACAGAAGCGCCCAAACGAATGAGGTGGAGACGGTTTTGGTTGATATTGGCTGTGAGCACATAGGTCTGTCCGCCTTCTTGGAGGAGGTCTATGGCACGATTGGCATTGAGTACGCCCAGAGTGCCCAAATCTTGGGCGGTAGGGCTATTGCGAAGAGATGTCCCAAAACTCAGGCGCACCAAGTTGTTGCTGCCGCCAAAAATCCCTGTATTCGACAGAATGGCGTACCACTGTGTACCTTCTTTGACGAAGCGAATAGGCTCAGGACGGTCGAAGGCGGGCAAAGAGAAACGTGCGATATCTTGGGGTGTATTGCGGGGGCTGTTGCCCAAATCAAAGCGCAACAGCTCGTCGGAGTCGCGGCTGAGCATAAATACAAAATATTCTGTGCCATCAAATACCACCTCCGGATTGGTAGGTGTACTGGCAATGGTGGCTGCAAAAATCCCAAAATCAGGATTGCGGGCTAAGTCGTCGAGGCAAAAATCCCACTCATAGCGAGCAGCACCGGGGAAAGGGTTCTGAAAACTGACGCTCTCTTTGGGGCAAACGGTAGCAGGATTAGAAAAGCCCGTAGTGCCATCAAAACACTGTGCCCAAAGGCCAAGGCAATAACAATAGAAGACGATGGAAAGCCCAATTATTTTTAGTTTCATAGAAGCTTCAGGGGCGGTTTTTCCTTTTAATCAGGATTGCTTTGAAAAGGTAATAGGTCTGATGTGCAAATCTACACAATCTTTCTTTCGCCCAGCCATTCTTTTTTCAGCAAAGCATATACAATCACATCAACGCTTTTCTGATGAGCCATCAGACAGCTTTATTATACGCGTATGCATTTTATTTGGGTACAAAGTTTTCCCAATACTCTTTCGGACTCACTATTTTCGTTTGTTTGTATGCGGGAAATGTAAAATCATTTGTGTTGCCTGTAATAATGAAGTCTGCCAAGCATTCATCTGCAAGTTCCAAAATCATATTATCGTCTTTGTCAGAAATCAAATCAAGCTTTGTTTTTGGAACAAATTTTTGAGCTTTTGTTGCGATGTCTGCGAGCAAACTTTCGGCTTTGCCAAAGAAGTCGGGAAACCTTATAAATTTTGGCCTTGATAGCACTTCGTAATACTCAGATATAAGTTCCTCCGACACACAAAGCAAAAACTTATCATCTACAAAAAGTTCGTAAATGATTTTGTAAGGATAGCTCCTCTGAATAAGCGAAGAAACAATCACATTGGTATCAACGACGATTTTTTGCATTTCTCACCGCTTTTACTTCTTCATTTATCTCATCCATCGTCATAGAAGACAGTCCGTATTGCTCGGCCAACTCTATACACTTGTCGAGGTTCTGTCGCATCAGTTCTCGGCTGATGAGTTCTACAAACTCAGTAAAAGTGAAATTATCTTTCTTGATACCAAACTTATTGAACTCTATCTCAGATATAGAAATATTAAGTATTTTCATATACTTACTTTTAGAAAATTATTGATGTTTTCAGGTGTCTATGCTTTCGCATAGGTCTCATATATACAAATTTACACAATCTTTCTTTCGCCCAGCCATTCTTTTTTCAGCAAAGCATATACAATCACATCAACGCTTTTCTGATGAGCCATCAGATAATCCCTCAAGCGGCCTTCTTGTACAAATCCGAGCTTTTCGGGAATCGCTCTGGAGCGCATATTTTCGGCATCGCATACGATTTCCAAGCGGTTGAGAAAGAGCTTCTCGAAAGCATAAGCCATCAGCTGCCGACAAGCCTCCAGCATAATGCCTTGCCCTTGCGCACTTTGGTCGAGCCAATAGCCAATGGCAGCCTTCTTGTGGTCGGGGTCTATGGGATTGAGGTTGATATTGCCCACAATTGTTCCTTCGTGCCATATCGCCATGTGCATTGCCTTGCCTTGCTTGTATTTATGATGTGCCTCCTCAATGTAATACTTGATGTCGGTAAGCTTGTAGCTCTGTGCTACCCAAGGCACCCAGTATTTGAGTTGCTCCCGATTGTCGGAAATCAGCTTAAAGAAAGAGGCAGCATCTTTTCTTTCTAAGAGTTTGAGGCTTATTGTAGATTGACTTTCTAACATGGCGCAAGGGCTTGGTACATTACTCGGACAAAAGCAATCATAACAAGTTAGCATTTTTTTGTATTTTTGACAATAAATATTCTCTTTTCTTATGCAATCGCCCATCCAACAACATATAGAACACACCTTGCTCTCGCCTGTGCTTACTTACGGCGATATAGACCAATTAGTAGCCGAGGCACGTCAGTACCTTTTCAAAGGGGTATGTGTGCCCCCTTATTGGGTCGAAAAAACCAAGCGCGATTTGCGCAACTTGCCCATAAGCGTGGTTACGGTGATTGGCTTCCCTTTGGGCTACCAACGCAGCGCCACCAAAAGGCAAGAAATGGAAACGGCCATCAAAGACGGTGCCGACGAGCTGGACTTGGTGATGTGCCTTTCGGCTTTCAAATCGCGCGCCTACGATTGGGTGAAAATCGAATTGGCACAAATGGCCAAACTGGTACACGAACACGAAAAAATTCTGAAAGTAATCATCGAAACGGCCTATTTAGATGCCGATGAAATTCGTAAGGCTTGTGAACTATGCACCCAAGCGGGCGTGGACTATGTAAAGACTTCCACAGGCTTTGCTCCCAAAGGCGCACAAGTCGAAGACATCGCCCTGATGCGCCAATGCCTGCCCGAAAGCGTGGGTATCAAAGCCTCAGGCGGTATCAAAACACTCGCCCAAGCGCAGGCCTTGCTCCAAGCCGGAGCCGACCTGATTGGCACTTCCCAAGGCGTGGCCATTGTAAAAGAGGCGCTGGGGTGAAAATACTATGTAGATACGCACTAAAGTGCGTATCTACATAGTATCTACACAATTATTTATAAATTTCTTTTCCAAAAATCCGTCATCAGGCGGTACAAATGCAAGCGTGTATTGCCTCCGGCGATGCCGTGATTGCGGTTAGGATAATAAAAGCTCTCGAACTGTTTTCCGGCCTTTATCAAAGCGTTCTGAAAAGCCACAGCATTTTGAAAATGCACATTGTCATCGCCAGTGCCATGTATAAGCAGGTATTTGCCTTTGAGCTTGTCGGCATGCTGTAAGGGAGAATTGGCATCATAGCCTTGGGCATTGTCTTGGGGACGCTGGAGGTATCTTTCAGTATAAATGGTGTCGTAAAAGCGCCAAGAAGTAACGGGCGCTACGGCTACCGCTGCTTTGAAAACCTCTGCCCCTTTCAAAATACAAAGCGAGGACATGTAGCCTCCGTAGCTCCAACCCCATATTCCGATGCGGGCGGCATCTACATAAGGCTGTGTACCAAAGTAGCGGGCCGCGGCTATTTGATCTTCTGTTTCTATCTTGCCAAGTTGTGCGTAAGTGGCCTGTCGGAAAGCCGCTCCACGCCCACCCGTACCGCGATTGTCCACGCAGGCAATCATAAAACCTTGTGCAGCCAGATGTTGGTACCAAAAGAAATCGCTGCTGTTCCATTCCTCTTTTACTTGCTGAGAGCCAGGGCCTCCATATACAAACATAATCAAGGGATACTTTTTGGAAGCGTCAAAATTGAGCGGCTTGATGAGCCAAGCATTGAGCTGTACATTTTCGGGCAAGGCAATAGTTACAAACTCCTTGGGGCTGATTTGGTAGTTTTGAAGCTTTTCGCGCAAGGCTTGGTTGTCTTCGAGTACCTTTACCAAAGCGCCCTCTTGGCTACGGCAAAGCTTGGTAAAGGGCGGCGTGGCAGCATTGCTATAGGTATCTATAAAATAACTGCAATCAGGACTCATATTGATGCGGTGCCAGCCTCGCTCCTGCGTAAGCCTGCGTGGCGTGCCTCCTTTGATGCTTACCACAAACAAGTGCGATTCGGTGGACGATACCGCGCTGCTACTGAAATACACCAAGCCCTTCTTTTGGTCTATGCCTTCTACGCCACGCACCTCCCAATTTCCTTTGGTGATTTGCCTGAGCTGTTTTCCGTTGAGGTCATAAAGGTAAAGGTGTTTGAAGCCATCACGCTCGCTGGCCAAGAGCATCTCGCGGCCATTGTCTAAGTATATCAACTCTTCAGCAAACTCCACGTCCACATAAGCCTTGCTCTCTTCGGTATAAACCACACGGCTACGGCCTGTGGCCACCTCGGCATGTAAGATTTCGAGCTTGTTTTGCAGGCGATTCAAACGTCTGATGGAAAGCAGCTCCGCATTTTTCGTCCAAGTAACACGCGGAATATACTGGTCTTGCTCCTCGCCTATATGCATGGCGGTGGTTTTATTGCTTCCTAAATCATATACCAAGATTTGCACAAGGGCATTGGCTTCTCCGGCTTTGGGGTATTTGAAGCGGTAATCTTGCGGATACAAGCCCTCCCAAAGCTGCATATTGTATTCGGCTACACGGCGCTCGTCGAAGCGATAGAAGGCAATTTTTTTGCTGTCGGGCGACCAGAAGAAAGCCTGCGCAAAGCCAAACTCCTCTTCATAAACCCAGTCCGTGCTGCCATTGATGATTTCGTTGATTTTGCCGTCTTGGGTGATTTGCTTTTCTACAAAACCTGTGGCCTCCAGAGAAACCACAAAAAGGTTATTATCGCGTACAAAAGCAGCCTTTTTGCCATCGGGCGAGAGCGTAACATAAGACTGCTTTCCATTCTTGGAGATAGCGGCAGTCTGCTGCGTATTGCGGTCGTACAAATAATAGTCGGCTTTGAAAGAGCGCCTGTAAATACTTTCGCGCCCGCTCAAAAGCAATATCTTATCTTCACTGGCATTGAGCTCATAGCTGCTAAAAGGAACAGTAGCCTGCAGCAAGAGGGTTTCGACGCTTTTGCCTGTGGCCAATTCTATCTTATTGATGCTGCGCCCTTCGCTGGCCGAAAAAAAGCGGCCATCATTCATCCAGTTTACGTAGCCAAAGCTTTTGGACGAAAAGGTATAGTTTTGCCACACCTCTTCAATGCTTACTTGTTGGCGCTCCTGCGCTTGCAAAGAGACGGGCAAAAGAAGTAAGGAGGATAGAATTATCCAAATATTCACTTGAACTATTTTGAGCATATCGCTTGTTGTTTTAATGAGTTGGTTTTAAAAATAAAGCTTTGGTGTAATTTTTGAAAATCTTTTCTTTCTTTTTTCTAATTTTTTGGCATAAATCTTGAAAAGGTGGTTATCTAAGATGCAGCAAAAAGATATTTTGTTTGTTTATGTTGTTTAATTGTTATCAAAAAACCCCGTCTCTGTTAGAGCGGGGCTTTTTTATTTTTATCAATACTTAGTTTTACTACTTCCTTATTGCTGCTGAATCAAATCCAACTTGTAGCCAGTAGCCGCTGTACCGTGGAATACCAAAGTATAGCTTTTGGTAGCTTCCAAAGTATAAGTTACATTTTCTGCCAAAAGCGGTGTAGTGCTTTCGGGGCGATATACATTGAATTCCACTGTGGCAGCTGTGCGATCAGCAAAGGCATTAGGATCATTTGCAATATTTACATTTCCTGAGATAGGAGTATTATCTGAAGTTTTCAATAAA
>DAIQNQ010000066.1:0-15383 GCA_036788275.1 Thermonemataceae bacterium | reverse complement strand
AGTATATGCAGAAAGCAGCTTTTAGTTGCTCTTCTCAGGTCTTGGTATCAGTACCTTTCTGGAGAGCTTAAACTTGCCGCTTTTCTTGTCCACGTCCAAGAGTTTTACGGTTACTTCCTCGCCCACTTCGAGTACATTGTCCATGGTTTCGAGGCGCTCCCATTTCACTTCAGAGATGTGCAAGAGGCCATCTTTGCCGGGCATAAACTCTATGAAAGCGCCAAAAGGCATAATAGATTTTACCTTTCCGGTATAGATTTCGCCAATTTCCGGCTGTGCCACGATGTCTTTCACGCGCTTCACGGCGGCATCCATCATCCCTTGGTTGGCAGCAAAGATATTCACAGCGCCATAGCCTTCTTTCTCTTCGATGACTACAGTAGCTCCGGTAGTTTTTTGAATATCTTGTACCACTTTTCCGCCAGGCCCGATTACCGCACCGATTTGGTCTTTGTCTATCTTGATGAGCGTTACGCGAGGTGCGTGCGGCTTGAGGTCGGTTTTAGGCGCATCAAGGGTTTTCATCATTTCGGACAAGATGTGTGCTCTGCCCTTTTTGGCTTGCAACAGGGCTTCTTCCAGTACTTGGAAAGACAGTCCATCTACCTTGATGTCCATCTGCACAGCAGTAATACCTTTTTCAGTACCTACCACCTTAAAATCCATATCGCCGAGATGGTCTTCGTCGCCGAGGATATCCGAAAGAATCACATACTTTCCGGTCTTGCTGTCCGAAATCATCCCCATAGCGATTCCCGAAGCTGGTGCTTTTATTTTCACACCGGCATCCATCAGCGCCAAAGTACCTGCGCATACGGTGGCCATCGAAGAGGAGCCATTAGACTCCAGAATGTCCGATACGATACGAATGGTATAAGGATTTTCTTCTTCGGAGGGCAGTATATTTTTCAGGCCGCGCAAAGCCAAGTTGCCGTGGCCGATTTCTCTGCGTCCCGGGCCTCTGTTGGGCTTGATTTCACCCGTAGAGAAAGAAGGAAAGTTGTAGTGCAGCATAAACTTGTCGAAGCTGCTGAACATCGCGCTATCAATCATCTTCTCGTCGAGCTTCGTGCCTAAAGTAACCGTAGTAAGCGATTGGGTTTCGCCACGCGTAAAGAGCGCCGAGCCGTGTGCCGAGGGCAGATAGTCCACTTCGCTCCAGATAAAGCGTATGTCTTCGGGATTGCGTCCGTCCAAGCGCAGCTTCTCGTCCAAGGCCAAGTTGCGGGCAGCATCGCGCTGCATATCGTGGAAGTATCTGTGAATCAGGTAGAGGTCTTCGGTATGGTCTTCGGGGAGCGTGGCCATGTACTCTTCTTCTACGGCTTTGAAAGATTGCGCGCGCAGGTCTTTGTTGTTGTTGAGTTGGCGAGCAGCGGCATACATCTTGGCGTAGTATTCTTGATAAAGCTTTTCGCGAAGTTCGGGATTGCTTTTTTCGTGCGAATATTCTCTCTTGGTAGCTTTATTTACTTTGGCTTCAAGCTCTTTTTGTGCACGACACATCTTCTTGATTTCCTCGTGAGCAATTTTGAGGGCTTCGAGCAACTCTTGTTCAGACACTTCTTTCATTTCTCCTTCCACCATCACAATGTCTTTTTCGGAAGCTGCCACGATAATGTCCAAAGTAGCTTTTTGTATCTGTGGGATAGTAGGATTCACGATAAACTGTCCATCTACTTTGCCCACACGTACTTCGGCCATTGGGCCATTGAAGGGAATATCAGATACCAACAAAGCGCTGGAAGCCGCCAATCCGGCCAAGGCATCGGGGGCGATGTCGGGGTCGGCAGAAATCAAAAATATATTTACTTGCGTATCAGCGTGATAATCTTCGGGAAAGAGTGGGCGCAGGGCGCGATCTACCAAGCGGCAGATAAGCACTTCTTGGTCAGAGAGTTTGCCTTCTCTTTTGTTGAAGCCTCCGGGGATTTTACCGGCAGAGGCAAATTTTTCTTGATAATCTACCGAAAGTGGGAGGAAATTCACTTCATCGCCTGCTTTGTGCGAAGATACAACTGTGGCAAGCAGCATGGCCTTGCCCATTCTCAATACTACGGCACCGTCTGCTTGTTTGGCAAGTTTTCCTGTTTCGATGCTGATTGTGCGTCCATCCGAAAGTTCAATCGTTTGGGTAATTGCGTTTGGTATCATAAAGATTTTTGAACTTTAAATAATATGCTATTTGTCTATAATTCCTCTAAAATTAGGGAGATTTCTGCAAAGTAGCAATAAGACTTTGGGAATTAATTTGGGGTGGGCTGCAAAGCAGAAAAGGGAATTCTGGAAGAATCCCCTTGTTTTGTACTCAGACCTAAGCGGCTGCTTATTTTCTAAGATTGAGCTCTTTTAAGATGCTTCTGTATCTTTCAATGTTATTTTTTTCAAGATATTTAAGCAAACTTCTTCTCTTACCTACCATTTTGAGCAAGCCCAAGCGCGTAGAAAAGTCTTTTTTGTGCGTTTTAAGGTGCTCGGTAAGGTAGTTGATGCGCTCAGTGAAGAGGGCAATTTGCGACTCTGCCGAACCTGTATCAGCAGCATTTTTATTATGGCTGTACTTGGTGAACAGGTCTTGTGTTTGTTCTTTGGTTAAATGCATATTTTTATTTGAAAAACGATGATAATACCCTTTGAGATTAAAGTGGCTGCAATATTACGAGTTATTATTCTTTATTACAAAAATAATCTTAGTTTTTTTCTTTTTTCCACAGCCTCTTCAGCCTACGCAAGGCGATGATGTAGATGTCTTTATCAAATACACGCGAATCATTGCGGGCTTGCCTCAAAAAGAAGAGGCCTACAAAAAGTAAAATCGTATCTGCCGCCCACAAGCCCACGGGCACAGGCACAAGCGAGTCTTTGGCGTACTTCTCGCCAGTGATGGAAAATATATAGTACAGAATAAAAAATACAATAGAAATGAGCATCGGCACCCCCAGCCCTCCTTTTTTGATAATTGCCCCCAAGGGTGCGCCTATCAGAAACATCACAAATACAGCCCCTGCATAGGTGTATTTCTTTACTTTTTCGATGTGGAATTGGTTCATCTGCCGGCGGGCATTGTCTTGTATCTCTTTGCGCGAGCTGAGAAAACTCTTGAAGCTGCGTGCTTGGTTGGCAGCTTTGGAAAGTGCCAAATCAGCAAAATCCCGACTCACTGGCAAAGTACGCATAGAGTCTAAATAAGCCTTTGTAAGCTGCACAGGCTTGTCGTACACGCCCAAGCTGATGGCCGTAGTGTCGTTTTGCCAGTGGCGGCTGTAATAGGTATAAAAACCTGCCGACTCTCTTTTGACTGATTTTTGGCTTTCCTCTTGCTTTTGGCGCATCACACTGAGCGTATCACTTAGCTCCGATACCGTTTTCATCATTTGGTGGTAGCGAAAGCTCTCCTCTTGTACGTCATTGGTTTGAAAGGACGAGAGGTTGAATACCAGCTTGCTTTTTTGGTATTGGTTTCGTACAAATTGGGTGTTTTCCTGAGCGCCTCGGTCGTTGTAGTCGGTGTAACTGTTGCCATTAAAAAGCTCAAATACCAAAAATGCTCCTTCGTAGATGGTGTACATCTTGCCGGAATCGGCAATAATCACTTCTTTGTTGCCTGAGCGGCTGCTGTGATTGTAGATAATAAGGTCTTTGAGGGTTTGGCCATCAGGGTATTTCTTGCCCACTTTGATACTGTAATTGGGAATCCCGTTATAAAAAGCGCCTTCTTTGAGGTCTAAGGAGGCCTTGGTAGTACGTACATTGTACAAGGTACTGTATGCCTGCAAGTTGGCATAAGGCACTACATTGTTATTAAACCAAAAAGCCACTCCCGAAAGCAAGACTGCTACCACAGCGATAGGTGCCAATACACGAATCAGCGAGATACCTGCACTTTTGATGGCGGTTAGCTCAAAATGTTCGCCCAAATTGCCGAAAGTAATCAGGCAAGACAGCAAAATGGCCAAGGGCAAGGCCATCGGTGTAAGCGAAAGGCCAAAGAAGAAGATCATCTTGCCAAATACCACAAAGCCGATGTCTTTGCCAATAAAGTCATCTATATAGCTAAGTATCAGCTGTATTAGTAAAATAAAATCCACTACCAAAAAGGTAAGAAAAAAAGGGCCGATAAGCGCCTTGAGAATCAGTTTGTCTATTTTTTTCAGCCACATAATCTGTTTGCCTTTAGGGCAGCTTGCATTTATGAGCAAAAATAAACCCAAAAAAGGAGATTCCCTAACCTCCCACCTTTTCTTTGAGAGCAGCAATGAGGCCTTCCCAAAGATTTTGCAGGTCTTCTTCGTTATTGGCGGTTGAGTAATCGGATACTTTCAGAAAGGAAGATTCCGTGATTTCATTGGCATCTAAGCGAAACTCAATGTAGTTGGGGTCTTCTTCTTCTTCGGTGTTTTCGGGCAAAAACTCAAATTTTATATATTTATTTGCTCGCTGCGACACAATCCTGGCGCGGTGTTCCTCGCTATCCCACTCAAAACTAAACACATGATTTTGTACTGTTACCTTTTCGGCAAACCAATCACCCAAACCCGCCGGAGTGCTCAGGTAGGGAAAGAGCATCTTGATGGAAGCCCTGATTTCGTATTCTCCGGTAAATCTATATTTAGTCATTTCTGATTGCTAATTAAGGAGTTGATGATTAGTTTCGTTTGTCAAGGTGCTGATTTTTATCAAAAAATCAAAATTTGCTTTAAAATTTCTTGCAAGTAGAAAAATTATATTTATTTTTGCGTTCCTAAATTCAAAAGGCGAGGTAGCTCAGCTGGTTAGAGCACCGGATTCATAACCCGGAGGTCAGGGGTTCAAGTCCCCTCCTCGCTACACTTCTTGGCGCTGTAAGTATCATACTTGCAGCGCTTTTTCTTTTGATACGGGCTTTTCTGGGCTTGAGAATTGCCTTCCGAGCTGCTTACAAGTTAAATAAAAAAAAATCTCACAATCAACAGAAAGTGAGATTTTTTCTTTTCAATCAAAGCTTTTGTTCAAAAAACCTGCTTATTCAAACAAAACAGCTGTTATATTTTGGCTGCTTCCACAAAGCGCTTGATGCCCTCTCGGTAAAGCTCGTCTTGCTCATACCACACGCTGTAAAAACCCTCATTGCTCCAAATACTCTTCGCAATGAGTGCTTTGAGCTGTATTTCTATCAGCGGGCGCTCTCTGGCTTGGGGCTTGAGGGCAATCCCTGCCTGCAAGGCCGCCTGCTCCAACTGCTGCCAAAGCGGTGCATCAAAAGTAAAATCTTTCTTGAAAGCCTCCAAAGACATCGCCTTGAGCTTTGCTTGGTGCTTGTGTACATAGGCCGCCGCCCATTCTCTCGGAATATTTTGCTCGTAAAGCGCATTGAGGTAGGCGGAGTTTTTGGTGGTATCGAGCGGGATAAAGTAATCGGGCATAATGCCGCCTCCGCCATATACAATACGTCCTTTCTTGGTTTTGTATTGGAGCGAAGGGTCTAACTTGATGCTGTCGGCATTGAAAAACTCTCCGTGCTGAAAGCGCTCCGTCAAATCCTGATTGTATTCTTTGCCATTTTTGTAGTCTTTTTGGATAGAGCGCCCGCTCGGCGTATAATAACGCGAAATAGTGAGGCGCAGCTCCGAGCCGTCCGAAAGGTTGAGCGGCATCTGTACCAAGCCTTTGCCAAAAGAGCGCCTACCCACAATCAGGGCACGGTCATTGTCTTGCAGGGCACCTGCCAAAATCTCCGAGGCCGAGGCGCTCCCCTCATTGATGAGTACCACCAGCGCACCTTTTTCAAAAAGGCCACTGCGCTTGGCAAACTGCTCTCCATCAAATCTTTTGCCTTTTCCCTTGGTATAAACAATGAGTGTCTTGGCGGCAATCAGCTCGTCGGCCATTTCCACGGCAGCATCCATATAGCCGCCGGGATTGTCGCGCAAGTCCAAAAGCAGCTCTTGCATTCCTTGGCGACGCAGGTCTTCGAGGGCGATGCGAAACTCCTCGTAGGTATTGCGGGCGAAGCGTGTTACCTTGATAAAGCCTTTGCGCTTGTCAATCATATAATGATACACCGATACGCTGGGAATCTTGCCACGTGTAACTGTGAAAGAAAGCGGCTTGGCTTGTCCTCGGCGTATAATACCCAATTGTACCTCCGAATTTTTCTTGCCTCGCAAACGCTTAAATACCCCCGCATTGTCTATCTTCACTCCTGCCACATTTTCTCCATCAATACTCACAATTCTGTCGCCTGCCCGAATGCCTACACTCTCCGAAGGGCCTTCGGGAATGGGGGCGACTATATAAATGGTGTCTTTCACCAAATTAAACTCTACGCCTATTCCCTCAAAATCGCCTTCCAATTGGGCATTGGCCATTACTACATCTCTTTTGGGGATAAAGGAGGTATGTGGGTCTAATTTTTCGAGCATCTTTTCGATAGAAAAATCCACCAACTCTTCTACATTCACCGTGTCCACATAGTTTTCTTCTATCTGTTGCAGCACTTCTCGGTACTTCTGGTAATTGAGCAATACCCCTTTCAGATTGCCCACATTGCCAAACATCGCTGCTCCCAAAGCTACGCCCACGGCCAAAGCCAAAGCCAGCAACATCGGCAGGCGTACCAAAAGCTTGCTATTGCCCTCTTGCGGTGCTGGAGACTTCTCTCTTTCTTCGTATTCCATGAGTTTTTTTCTTAAAATAAATATACACTACGCCGTCTGGCTGCTTTCCTCTTGCGTCTTGTGAGCGGTAGGCAAATATGTAGGGCTGCGATGCGGCTGAAAAGGAATGGCCAGCAGGTTTTTGAGGCGGTCGTTCTCTTCGGGATTCATGTGGGTATCCAATCCATAGACCAATGCTTCGGGCTTTTCTACCTTGGCAAAAGTACCAAAAAGCCTGTCCCAAAAGGCAAAGATATTGCCATAATTGGTATCGGTAAGAGGTAGTTGATAATGGTGGTGTACCTTGTGCATATTCGGCGACACAATCACCCAGCTCAGGCTGCGGTCAGCCCACTCAGGCAAGCGGATATTGGCGTGGTTGAACTGCGAGAAAATCACCGAAAGGGTTTGGTAGAGCATCACTAACCACATAGGCGCACCAGCCACCAATACGGCTATCAAGGTAAATACCGCCCTGAACACACTCTCGCCCGGATGATGACGATTGGCCGTGGTGGTATCCACGTGGGTATCGCTGTGGTGAATAATGTGGAAGTGCCACATCCAAGGCACTTGGTGCTCTAACCAATGAATGAAATAAGCGCCGATAAGGTCTAAAATCAGCAAGCCCAACAAGGCAAAAAGCCAGATATTCAGCTCGGCGAGGTGCAGCAGTCCAAACTGTGTGGCCACTGCCCAATCGCTGCTTTTTACAATCAAGTAGGCAAAGGCAAAGTTAATAACCGCCGTAGTAGCCGTAAAAAAGAGATTTTTTCCGGCATGCGCCCATTTTTTATAAGAAAAACTAAAGAGCGGAATCAGACTTTCAAAAAGCCAGAAAAAAACCAGCCCGCTCACCAAAATCAGCGTGCGCACACTGCTGGGAATCTCGGAGAAGAATTGAATCAAACTTTCCATATTGATATAAAATAAGCGTAATGTATATAAAGTTAAGTTGATTTTGCAGGTAGTCAAACAAGTCCCAAGACGTTTCTTTGAAACACAACACTCAGGCTGAAAGTTTAAGGCTCTTGTATAGCAAAGGGAGCAAAAAACACTTTGCTCCCTTTATCCAAGATACCATTCCTAATAAATCGCCGGAAAGCGCTGCGGGTCGGACTCACGCATCATTTCGTATATCTTGTCGAAAATCTGCTCGGCATTGGGCTTCGAGAAGTAGTCGCCATCAGAGGCATAAGCCGGACGGTGGTCTTGGGCGTAGATGGTGAGCGGCGCAGCATCTAAGTAGCGATAAGCATTTTGCTTTTCCAATACCTGCTGCATCATAAAGGCCGAAGCCCCTCCTTCTACATCTTCATCGGCAAATACCACACGATTGGTTTTCTTGATAGATTCTACGATGCTGTGGTGTACATCGAAGGGCAGCAAGGTCTGCACATCTATCACCTCACAAGAGATGCCCTCAGCGGCCAGTTGCTCGGCAGCTTCCATCACCACGCGACACATAGAACCGTAGGTAATGATGCTCACGTCGCTGCCCTCACGGATAATTTCGGGTACGCCCAGCGGCACTCTGAACTCGCCCAAGTTTTCAGGCATTTTTTCTTTGAGGCGGTAGCCGTTCAAGCACTCGATAATCAAGGCAGGCTCATCGCTTTGGAGCATGGTGTTGTAGAAGCCTGCGGCGATGGTCATATTACGCGGCACCAATACGTGAATACCCCTGATGCTGTGCAGAATCATGCCCATTGGCGAGCCCGCATGCCAGATACCTTCCAAGCGGTGGCCGCGTGTACGGATAATGACAGGTGCTTTTTGGCCTCCCTTAGTGCGGTACTGCAAGCAAGCGAGGTCGTCGGACATAATCTGTATAGCGTAGAGCAGGTAGTCGAGGTATTGGATTTCGGCGATGGGGCGCAAGCCGCGGAGGGCAGCCCCGATGCCTTGCCCCAAAATGGTACATTCGCGGATGCTGGTATCTGAGATGCGGATTTCGCCGTGCTTTTCTTGCAGTCCGGCAAAGCCTTGGTTTACATCACCGATTTTGCCTACATCTTCTCCAAAAGCAATTACCAAAGGATTTTCAGTAAATATCTTGTCGAAATTGGCTTGGAGCACCTCTCTGCCATCCACCAAGCGGGCTTCGTCGGCATATTGTGCTTTTACTTCTTTGATATTGAGGGCATTTTGAGAAGAATTGCTGAAGAGGAAGGAATTATACTCATCAGCAGCCAAGCGGCTCTTTTCATTGAGCCAAGCCGAGAGCGCCTCTTTGGCAGCACTTTGTTGGCCTTTCAGCAATCGCAAGGCTCTTTTGATGGCAATGAAAGCATCTTTTTTGATGGGATTGATGGTCGCCTCAAAGCTTTTCTTCACTTCGTCCAAGGTACTTGCCTGCGCAGGATGTGCCGCTTGCACACGCTCCAAAAGGCCGCTCACTTCTTCTTGGTATGTTTTGAGGGAGTCGAGAAAATTATTCCAAGCCGTTACTTTGGCCTTTTTCGCATTTTCTTTGGCAGCCTGCTCTATTTGGTTCAACTCATCTACGGTAGCGATGCCATTTTCCAAAATCCATTCGCGCATCTTGCGGTTACAGTCGAAGGCCGCTTCCCAGTCCAAGCGCTCCTTAGATTTGTAGCGCTCGTGCGAGCCGGAGGTGGAGTGGCCTTGCTGTTGGGTAATTTCCAATACGTGAATCAGCACGGGCGTATGGCTTTCGCGGCATACTTGGGCGGCTTTGCGGTAGGTTTGTACCAGCTTGGGGTAGTCCCAACCTTTTACCCTAAAAATCTCCAGACCTTTGCCAAACTCATCGCTTTGGAAACCTGCCAAGGCACGCGAAATATCCTGCTTGGTGGTATGGTACTCTTTGGATACCGAGATGCCGTATTCATCGTCCCATACCGACATCAGCATCGGTACTTGCAGCACTCCGGCAGCATTGATGGTTTCAAAAAACATGCCCTCGGAGGTGGAGGCATTGCCAATCGTACCGAAGGCGATTTCATTGCCTTTGTTAGAAAACTGCCTGAGCTGATGCAGAGCAGGATTTTGGCGATAGAGCTTCGAGGCCCAAGCCAAGCCCAAGAGGCGTGGCATTTGTCCGGCAGTAGGCGATATATCGGCAGAGGAGTTTTTCAGGTCGGCAATATTGCGCCATGCGCCCTTCTCGTCGAGCAGGCGCGTGGCAAAATGCGAGTTCATACAGCGGCCTGCGGTGGCGGGCTCGTGTTCGGGGTTGGTATCGGCGTAAAGCTGGGCAAAAAATTGCGTGGTATCCAGAGCGCCAATGGCCATCATAAAAGTCTGGTCGCGGTAATAGCCTGAGCGGAAATCGCCGGGCGCAAAGGCCTTGGCCATTGCAATTTGCGCCAGCTCTTTGCCATCGCCAAAGATGCCAAACTTCGCCTTGCCCATAAACACTTCTTTGCGCCCCATCAGGCTGGCCTCGCGGCTCTCCCAGATGAGCCGATAATCGTTGAGTACTTCTTCTTTGCTGAGTTGAAGGTCCTGTAAAATATCTTTTGCCAGAGTAGTCATTATGCTTTATATTTATTTTGTAAAAATAAGGAGTAGCTTACATGATGCGCGCAAAATTTGTTTTGCCGCCACCATTTGGGAGTGCAATATAGTATTTTGGAAGGATTTTTCATAATCAAAACATGGAAATCTCTGTTCCAAATACAAGCTACTCAGGGGCTTCCGGACGGGATTTTTGTACTTATTACAAAATTATTTTCTGTTTTTTGCTGACATTTTGGTATTTTTGCGTTGTATGTACAAGTCTCAGCAGACTTTTTGCACAAGCTTTTCGCGATTTATCATCCATTTCATTATATTTTCTATGAAAAAGTTATTCTCACTCAGTTTTGCCCTCTCCTTTTTGCTGTGCTTCGGCCTGCAAGCCCAAGGAGTGATAAAGTTTGAAAAAGAAACGCATGACTTCGGCACCATCGAAGAAGGCAGCATTGCCTCTTATGATTTTGAGTTTACCAACAAAGGCAATCAGCCTGTCATCATCAACAACGTAACTGCCTCCTGCGGCTGTACCACGCCTTTCTACACACGCGAGCCAATTATGCCGGGAAAAAAAGGCAAAATCACCGTCTCCTTCAACAGCAATGGCCGCCCCAATGCCTTCAACAAGGCCGTTACTATCAAGAGTAATACGGCAGAAGACACCAAAATCATCTGGATTAAAGGCATGGTAAATCCCAAAAGTGTACAAAATACTGCAAGTGGTCGCCTTGGCAAGCTGGAAATCAACAAAAGCAGCCACGATTTTGGCAACATCGCCGCCGGACAGAGCGTGGTAGAGAAATTTATCCTGAAAAATACAGGTACTGCCGATATTCTCATCAGTGGCTTGCATGCTGACTGCCGCTGTGTATCGCACAGTATTCAGAAAGCCAACCTCGCCCCGGGCGAATCCACGGTGCTGGAGCTGCGTTATGCGCCCAAAGGCAAAAACAAAACAAGCGATGCGGTGAGTATTTACAGCAATGCCGCCAACTCAAGCCTTCGCTTGGAGCTGAACGCCCTCGTAAATGATGGCAGCATGATGCGCGAAGGCAAGCAAGCCTCTTTCGGCTTTTAAAAAAATATCAAGATAAAAGGTAAAAAAGGCTTTCTACGGCAAAGGTAGAAAGCCTTTTGGCTGTTTGTGAACAAAAAGTTGCTCGCTTTTGTCTTTTGAAAGTAATCTAATTTGATGCTTTTCCACTATGAAAAAGAAAACCCTCATTCTCGGTGCCACCACCAATCCTGAGCGCTACGCCTATCTGGCCGCCGAAAGGCTTCAGACACATCAGCATCCTTTTGTGCCCGTAGGTCTCAAAGAAGGAACACTTTTTGGCGAAGAGATTATTACCAATCGCCAAGAACTGCCCCAAGATATTGACACTGTTACGCTCTATGTCGGCAGCAACCGCCTGCCCGAATGGTTCGATTATATTATGAGTGTGAAGCCCAAACGTATTATTTTCAATCCGGGTACAGAAAATGAGGAACTCATGCACTTGGCCGAAGCCGCAGGCATTGAGGTAGTAGTGGGCTGCACCTTGGTAATGCTCGGCAGCCGACAATACTAAGCGCAAGTTCTATTTCTTCACTTCTTTGAAAGAGCCGTCTTGTAGGTTGAAGTGCAGCTCGCGGCTTATCACAAAAGAGCTTTCTCCTTTGGCCGGGTCTATGTAGCCCATCTGAATCACAGTACCTACTTGGGGCACTTTCGCCCAAAAGTTCCGGCCATCGGGTGCTTTATCCATCAGGTCTTTTTGTACTTTTTTCAGTGCCTTGTCAGTAAATTTTTTGAGTTTCCCATTTTCGAGGCTCTCCAATACAACACCTTGGCAAGCCCAAATGTACTTGTTGTCGCCTGTCGCCAGCTTGTTGTATTCCACACTGGCCATAAATTTCTTTCCATTTTTGGCAATAAAATAGGCCATCTCCAAAGGGCTATCTACCACGCCAATCAGATAGCCTAAAGGAGGGTCGTAGCTGCAAGCCAAAAAACCATTGGGAATATCTTGCTTTTTGATGAGAAGCTTCAAAGGCTCGCTCCCTTCGAGCTCACTGGCATTGATTTCTGCCACTTGTGCTATTTTGGCTACATAAAAGTCCATCACAGACTTTTGCGCTTTGCTCTGAAAAAAGGCCAAGAGCAAGACAAAAAAGAATACTTTTTTCATTGGATAAATAAATTTAAGGTTGGTTATTTTTGTCCACAAGGGGGATACGCCTTTTGGAACAGCTTTTCACATTCTTTTTATCAAGATACAAAAATTATTAAGGAAGCCCTTTCTTTTTTATTTCAACTGCCGGATTGCCTGCCACGCGCCCCCCTGCGGCCACACTTTTGAGCACATTGCTGCCCATCCCTACCAAAGCACCCCGCCCGATACTGATGCCTTGAATCAGCGTAGCACCACTTCCAATATAAGCACCCTCTCCTACTTGCACATGCCCGGCCACCACCACCTGCGAGCCGACACATACGTAGTCTTCCAGCCGACTGTCGTGGTGCAGCACCGTATTGGCCAATACAATCACGTGATTGCCTATTTGGGCTCGGGCACTCACCACTACCCCCGGCATCAGGAGGGTATTGTAGCCGATTTGGGCGTAGGCCGATACTTGGGCAGAGGAATGCCAGACCTTGGCAAAGCGCCTTTCGGGCAAGTCCAAGCTTTGAATAATGCTCGCGCGCTGTGCAAAATGCTGCGGGCTGCCCACACAAGCCAAAACTTGCGCCTCAGGAAAACGCTCCAAGGCGCTACGGTCAAAAATCTCAAAACCTTGCAAATACTGCCCTTGCTTTTCGGGGGCATCATCTATGAAGCCTATCAAAGCAAAGTACTCCCCAAGGCAGTCGAGTGCTTCAGTGGCATTGCCACCTGCCGAAAAGATAAGAAGAGGTGTTTTTGCAGACATCGTCAATTTATCAGGTAAATTAAACTTTATTTTTCAAAGTTATTGATTTTATCAATCACAAAATCTTGTTCTTCGTTGCTCAGTTCAGGAAACATCGGCAGCGAGAGTACTTCTTGGGCAAGGGCTTCGCTTAGAGGGAAAGCCCCTTTTTGGTAGCCCAAATCTTTGTAGGCCTCTTGCAAATGGCAAGGAATGGGATAGTGCAGGCCTGTTTCGATACCTTGCTCGGCCAAATAGCTGCGCAAAGCATCGCGCCGCGGGTGGCGTATCACGAAGAGGTGATAGACCGATTGGCTTTGTGGCAGTGCAGCCTGAAAATGCCCTTCGGGCAAAACCAAAGCCTCTCGGTAGCGCTGTGCGAGTTGCTGTCTTCGGACATTCCAGTCGGCCAGATAGCGTAATTTTACAAGCAATACGGCGGCTTCGGCAGTGCCGAGGCGCATATTGTAGCCCAAGATTTCGTGGTGGTATTTTTGGCTGGCACCTTGGTTGCGGAGTTGGGCGATGAGCGCTGCCTGCTGTTCATTTTTACATACTACTGCGCCGCCCTCTCCATAAGTACCCAAGTTTTTGCTCGGATAAAAGCTAAAAGTGCCCATATCGCCCCAAGTACCTACGGCCTTGCCTTCGTACAAAGCGCCGTGCGCTTGGGAGGCATCTTCTACCAGCCAAAGGTCATTTTCTTTACAAATATCTTGCAGGGCTGCCATATCGCAGGGCTGCCCGTAAAGGTGTACAGCGATGAGCGCCTTGGTGCGTGGTGTAATGGCAGCGGCAGCGGCTTGGGGGCAGATAGTCCAAGTCTGGGGTGCTATCTCTACAAATACGGGCTTCGCACCTACATAGCTTACAGCCCAAGCGGTAGCGATGTAAGTATGCGTAGGCAGCAGCACTTCGTCGCCCGGGCCAATACCCAAGGCCAGCAAGGCCAAGTGCAGCGCCGAAGTGCCATTGTTGATAGCCAATAGCTTGCTGGGAGGGTGTTGGAGAAAATCGGCAAAGCTTTGCTCAAAGCGCCGCACGGCTTCGCCTCCCGTAAAATCTCCCTGCTGCCAAGCCTGCTCTATTTCTTGCCATATCTCTTGGCGGAGCTGTGCGTATTGGCGAGTAAGATTGACAAAAGGAATACGGAAGTCTTGCTGCATAGGACTGTGCGCTTAGGAATTGCTCCACTGAGAGAGGGTTTTAGGAAGCATTTTGGGGGAAGGAGAAAAATACTTGGCCAAAAACTTAGGCAGGTACTTTTCTCTCCATTGGAGGCGATAAAAGAGTTTGCGGTCTTCGCGTGCCAAGAGGCTGGGCTTTACAGCATCAAGAAATGCCCTGAAGCTCTCATGGTTTTGGGCTTGCTCGGCTTGGAGTGCCTTCCAAAGCACATAATAGTTGAGCACCTGCTCTACCAAACCGCGGGTATAGTCTTCGCCAATCTGCAAACGAAACTGCTCATTGAGCTGACAATGGTTGCGCAGCAAGTACGTATATGGATACAAGCGAAAGGCATTGGCCAAGCCGTAATAAAAAGTATCTGTTTCGTATTGAATCTCCTCTTGCTTGAGCAAGCTCTTAGACTGCTGATGCAAGCGAAAATTGACCAATAAATCGTGGATTTTAATCACACCGGAAAGCCCAAAAGTAAAGAGGTACTTTACCCACCAGTCTCTGTCCATCAGATAATGCAAACGGGTATCGAGCAGGCCAATGCGCTCAATACTGCTGGCACGAAAGAAAGTTTCGGGCTGCTCAATACGCGCCCAGCCGATGGTTTTGGCGAGGTTGTCGGAGTATATGTCTGTACCTTCGGAGAGGTGGATGCTGCGTTGGTCTTGCCAAATGCGCCTTTTGCCTGCTACTACGCTGATGCGCTCGCTGTTAAAAGTATTTGCTACCTTAAAAAGTGCATAAGGCTCGTAATAGTCGTCGGAATTGAGCCAATTGATAATATCGCCAGTGGCCATTTGCAGGCCTTTGTTGATGGCGTGGCTTTGACCTTGGTCGGGCTCGCTTACCACATAGCTGATTTCATCTTGGTATTTTTGTAAGATGGAGCGCGTTTGGTCGCTGCTGCCACCGTCTATTACGAAGTATTCTAAGTTGGGATAATTCTGAGAGAGTACCGACTGGATTGTTCTTTCTATGTAAGCGCCTTGGTTGAGAGAGGGAGTAATGATGGTGATTTTAGGGTAGTGCATTTTGCGCCGGCTTTTGAAAATAATTAAAAGAACAACACAAAATTAGGGATTTTTGTGGGGGCTAAAAAGAAATACTCTCCAAAAATATTACTTTGGAGAGTATCGTCTGTGGTGGAAGTTGAGGGATTCGAACCCCCGACCCTCTGCTTGTAAGGCAGATGCTCTG
>DAIQNQ010000065.1:0-15415 GCA_036788275.1 Thermonemataceae bacterium | reverse complement strand
TTTTTAAATTGCTCATAGTTTTTGTATTATTTTATGGGCTTTCCCGGCAAGTGAGGGCAAATTTTCCGAGAAGTATCTGTGTGTATCCGTGTAATCTGTGAGAAAAAACATTGAAAAGGCACTGCGCTACACTAAATCATTCAAGCTGTAAATATGAAGCCACCGAGCTTTTAAGCATCTCAATCAGCTCACTATCCATATATTGATATTCGTCGGGGATATGCAGTACTATAATTTGCTTATCTGCAAGCAGTTCCGTAAATTTTTCGATTAATCTCTGCTTATGTTTCTTTTCCATCGCAAATATCAAATCCGCCCATTCTATCAATTTTGCAGATACTCTTATACGCGCCGAAGGCTCTGTTCCGGCTGACTTGACATCACAATCTTGGCGGCCTTTGAACACCGTCTCGGCAGTCCGGCTTCGCCATTTATTTCTGCTACAAACAAATAGTATATTCACGATGAGGTTTTAAATATCCACAATCAATGCTTCCCAACAAGCAAGATATGCAGATATTTTGGATAGGGCAAATGTGGATTGTTTTTGCTGTTGGAGCAAACTATTAGAATAAGAGAAAGCGTATTATTTATTTTTTTAGACTATTAACAATATTTTCAGTTGATTTTTCACTTATAAAATATTGTTCTATTATTTTTTGAACTTTCTTCTCGTCATTCACTGTGTTTCGCAGTGTTGATAACAAAAAATCATAGTTTGTGAAATCGGTTTTTGTATTTAAAATTCTGCGTATCCATTCCCACATTTTTTTAGTACCAATTTCTTTTTCAATAGCAATAAGCATCATGGGCGCATAATCATAAGCAAAAGTTTCTCTATCCTCTATCTCTCTAATTGACATAATTTTTGCGATTGGAACGGTTTTATAATCACTCAAATATTCAAATTTCTTTTCTATCTTTTTGTTATAAAAGTCTTTCCCTTGAAGTTCTTCAACCAATTTCAGTGATAAATATTCAGTAAAACCCTCTGAAATCATATCCCCAAGTTGTGAGTTAAGGACTTTAACTGTTCCAAAATAATAATGTCCTAATTCATGTGCAATATACTGTTTATACCAGTCTTTATTTTTATCGAAAAGTGCCCCCAAGCCATTATTACCATAGCCAATTCCCATAATTGTTGGATATGAAACAAAAAGCCAAGCATAATTAGGCGCTGTGGGTGTCGTACTTACAAAAACGGGCGGTTCAGAAAATTTAATCTTCAACTTGTTTTCGTAATATTGTTTGTATTGTGAAACTAATTTTGAAAAGTCATCAATATCGTTTTTTGAGAATGTCGGGTTAAGTAAAATCAAGTTGCCGTCGTTTATAAAATCATATTTGCCACAAAATATTGCCATTTCATAGGGTTGAGCACTTTTAAGACTAACTTTTGTAGATTTAACTGGCTTATTGCCATTTACATAAATTGTAGAACAGTCAATACACTCAAACTCTATATCATAATACATCTCTTCATACGATATATCATTTTGGGCATCGTATAAATATGGATACCAAGCACTCTGAGAGCCATCAGCTCTCACCGAAAAGCCATTAAACGCTATGTTTCCTTTCCAGTCTTCTTTTGAAAAATTGTTTATCGTATCAGTCGCAACGGCATATTTACCTACATACCTAAACTGCAATTCATTGGGCAAAAATTTTCCTTTTCCTGTGTTGTCTGGAAAGTAATAGGCCAAACTTTCTCCGGTTGAAGTTGAATCAAATTTTGATTTTATGTATCCTAAAACAAACTCATTGGGCTTTTTACTTTTTATATGAAGCAAATTCATTCCTGAGTTTAGTCTAATCAGATAATCTTGTATTCGAGGAATATTGCTAATTGTTAAATCGCAATCAAAAGTACCTTCGACTATTGAAATTTTCACTTTACCACTAATTGTGGGTGCATTTTCTTGAGCAATTGCCGAAATAGAGAATCCTATGCTCAAAATAATTACCAAAATTTGTTTCATCTTTTCTGTTTTTTTAATGGGCGTTATTGAGGAAAAACTGCTGTCAAATAATATTTCAAAAACGTAGTATCTTTATAATAAAGCTCCCTGTTTACTCTCCCATATAATCAGGCAGGCTTACACCCACAGAAACAGTACTTTTTCCATTAACCAAGATACACAGATATTTTATATCTCCCAAACGTAAATTACATTTCCTACTCTTCCACACCATCCACCCTAAAGCAGCGCCTCCGAAGGATTCCAGAATACATCTTTGAAGTTTTTGATACGGTCATTTTCTACCACAATGCCTTCAGCCTCCAAAAGCTTCTGCATCGCATCGGGTGCGCCGAAAAAGTGCTTGCCTGTAAGCAGCCCTTGGCGGTTTACTACGCGGTGGGCGGGCACATCCAATCCATGCGAGGCATTCATTGCCCAGCCCACCATACGGGCGCTCAGTTTGGTACCCAAATACTGGGCTATCGCTCCGTAAGAAGTAACCCTTCCTTCGGGAATGAGCCTCACTACGGCATATACATCATCAAAAAATCCTTGTTTTTTCATTGGGACGAGTGGCAGGTTTACTTTTGTACCATTTTGTAATGCTGTATGGCACATTCCTCAAACATCTCGCCTTCCGGCACAAAGCCCTGCTTGGCATAAAAAGGCACTACTTGCACCTGTGCATGCAGATAGCGAAGCTTGCCTTGGCTTTGTGGGTCTTGGGCAATGTCGTCGAGTACGGCTTTCAGCACCGCCTCGCCCGCTTTTTTGCCTCTATAAGCTTTTCGCACGGCAAAGCGCTCCAATTTTACCCCTTTTTCAGTAAAGCGCCAACGCGCCGTGGCGCAGGGCTGCCCCTCGCAATACACCAAAAAGTGCGTACTGCTGCTTTCGTATTGGTCGTATTCGTCTTCGGGACTTACCTTTTGCTCTTCTACAAATACCTCCTGCCGAATCTTAAAAGCTTCAGCTTGCTGTTCGGGAGTCGTAATTTTGATAACTTGAATGTCAGACATGCTTTCTATGATTTACTGATTTTGTTGTGCCAAAAGATACAATACCGCCATGCGGATGGCCACGCCGTTTTCTACTTGGTCCAAGATGATGGCCTGCGGAGAGTCGGCTACATCGCTGCTCAGCTCTATGCCGCGGTTGATAGGCCCCGGGTGCATAATCACAATTTCCTTGTCGAGCTTGGCCAAGCGCTCTTGATTGACACCAAAATAAAGGGCATACTCTCGCAGCGAGGGAAAATACTTGATTTGCTGGCGCTCCAGCTGGATACGCAATACATTGGCCACATCGCACCAAGCCAAAGCCTCTTCTACCCGATGGCTTACTTTTACGCCCAAGGCGCTTACATATTTGGGAATGAGCGTAGTGGGCCCGCAGACCATCACCTCAGCACCCAATTTTTGTAGGCAAAAGATATTGGAAAGCGCCACACGCGAGTGTAAAATATCACCAATAATGGCCACCTTCTTTCCAGCCACCTCGCCCAGCCGCTCCCTGATAGAGAAGGCATCTAAAAGCCCTTGCGTAGGATGCTCGTGCGTACCGTCGCCGGCATTGATGATATTGGCCTTGATATGCTTCGAGAGAAAGTGCGGCGCACCTACGCTAGAGTGGCGCATCACCACCATGTCCACTTTCATGGCCAAGATGTTGTGTACGGTATCTAAAAGAGTTTCGCCTTTTTTGACAGAGCTGCCCGAAGAGGAGAAATTGACCACATCGGCAGAAAGGCGCTTTTCGGCCAGCTCAAAAGAGAGCTTGGTACGTGTGGAGTTTTCAAAAAAGATATTGGCGATGGTTACGTCGCGCAGGGAGGGTACTTTTTTGATGGGGCGGTTAAGCACCTCCTTAAAGTTGTCGGCAGTATCGAAGATGAGTTCCAAGTCTCCAGCTTCTAAGTCTTTGATACCCAACAAATGCTTGCTACTGAGCGGCATAAAATATAGTATATTGGTTTATTGTGTAATGAGCCAAATATGGTCGCTGCTATGGCCTTGCTCTTGCCATTCTACCAGCACTTTTTGCGATTCGATAGTATTGACCTCCCTGCCCACGTAGTCGGGCTGTATGGGCACATCGCGGGTATATTTGCGGTCTATGAGCGTGAGCAATTCTACTTTCTGGGGGCGGCCAAAATCCATCAAAGCATCCATCGCAGCCCGAATAGTGCGCCCTGTAAAAAGCACATCGTCCACGAGTACGACTTTTTTGTCTTCTATCAAAAAATTTATGGTAGTTGCATTGGCTTTGAGGGGCGTATCGCGGCGGCGGAAGTCATCGCGATAAAAAGTAGTATCCAAAAAACCAAGGGCAATCTCCTTTTGGAGCAATTGCTGGAGGTGCTGGGCAAGGCGCGTAGCCAAAAATACCCCTCGGGGCTGTATGCCGATGAGCACTGTATCGGAGAAATGCTCGTGATTTTCGATAAGCTGTTGGCAGAGGCGCTGCAAGGTGATATCAAGCTGGGCGCTGGCCAAAATAAGCTTCTTTTGCATGTTTTCGACGAGGGTTACTAAGCTTCTTCTTGGTTTTTGTAATAAAAATAGTGGCTCACCAGCTCGATGGCCTTGTAAATGGCTTGCCGAATAGGCCATCTTTTTTCGCTCAGGGTATTGTCTATGGCCATGAGTTGGTAATAATAGTCTTTCATCACAGGCACTTCACCGCCCGCATCTATGGCGGCTTGGGCTGCTTGGTATTGGGCTGCTTGCTCTGTTTTGATGATTTTGCAAGTAACGAGCTGCCTCTTGTCGTATTTATCAATGAAGGCGGCATAGCCAAAAAGGCGGCAAATCAGACCGCGCTGTGCATAAATGGTACAAAGCCCCGTGCGGCCATCAGGCAGGTGATGGGTAAATACCGGACAAAGGCCTTCGGGGGCTTGCTCGATGTTTTCGGCAAAGTGCTGGGCTTGCCCGCTTTGCTCCAGATAAAGCGCCAAGGGCAAAAACTCCAGTACGGTAGCCTCAATGTCGGGCTTTTTGCAGCACTCTCCACAACCTATTTTGCAATGCAGGCTGGAGCCTTGCTGAAAAGTGGCAATGTTGCTATCTAATTGTTGAAAAACTTCTTCTACGGCGGCAATCTTCTCGAGCAGGTTCATTCAGGGTTATTAATCTACGGGAACTAAGGAGTCGTCTCTTACACCATCTTTATAACCCACAATAAAGGCATCTTTTACGCCCATTTTGCGAATGTGGCTGCGGAAAGCCTCGGCATCGCCCAAGGTTTTGAAGCGCCCAAGGGTATATCTTTTTACACCTTCGTACTCTTCTGCGCGAAGGTCGGTTTGGTCATTGGCTTGGGAGCTGATGTCCAGTTCGCGGTAAGCACCAATCTGCACTTTGTAACTCAAGCCTATCTCTTTCTCTTTTTTTGGGGCGCTGGCATTGGCTTTTTCAAGTTGCTCTCTTTTAGACTTGAGCGTGGCCAGTTCTGCGTCGCGGGAGCTGAGCTGATTGCGGTACTCCGAGGTTTCACTTTCAATCTCTTGGTCACGCTGCTGCAAGCTTTCGCGGCTTTCTACAAGGGCTTTAAACTCCTCTGCCGACATTTTCTTTTGGCGCTTTTTCCACTCTTTTTCTACTTTTTTCTCTTCTTTCGAGAGTTTCTGTGCTTGTGCTGTACTGAGGCTTGCCCATACGAGCACTCCACAAAGTATTAGGGCATTTTTCATAGGATACTTGGTTTTGAAATGGGACAGGATTTAGATTACACCTTCTAATACATCTTTTACATCTACGCGTTTGCCGTCGCGGTAAGCCACAATCCAAGCATCTTTTAGCCCCATCGCCCTTACATACTTCTTAAACTTGTCGGCCTCCCAATAGTCTGTAAAATAGCCCAAGGTATATTTGGTAACTTTGCCTTCCTTTTCGATGTTGAGGTCGCCTTTGTCTTTGGAGTAGTCGGAGATATCGAAACCTTCAAAAGCCCCGATTTGCACCCTGAAGACCACCCCTTTTTCAGACTTACGGGTTACGTCCAGCTCGCTATTTTCTCTTTCGAGACGCTGTACAGTGCCTTTCAATCCGTTGATTTCATCATCTTTGGCGAGTATTTGTGTTTTAAGGCTTTGTACATCGCTGTCCGTACTGTTTACTTTTTTCTGTAAAGCATCTTTTTCTTCTACATATTTCTTAAATTCGAGTGGTTTCAGTGCTTTCTTTTTCTTTTCCCACTCTTTTCTTTCTTTTTTACTCAGCTTTTGGGCAGAGGCTTGGGGCGCAATCAGGCTCATCGAAGCGATAAGCAGCATCGCAGTCATTAAAATATGTTTCATGTACATTTAGGTTTTGATGATTTCTGCTATTGGGCAGGGCTTTTAGAATACCTCCCAAATAGCAGAAATATACATCTTTTATTTTAAACTTCCAACCATTTTGCTCGGAATCACCCACTCGTCGAACTGCTCGTTGGTGAGCAAGCCCAGCTCAATGGCGGCTTCGCGCAGGGTTTTGTTTTCTTTATGTGCCTTTTTGGCGATTTTGGCGGCATTTTCGTAGCCAATGTGCGGATTGAGCGCCGTTACCAGCATCAGCGAGTTTTCGAGGTGCTTCTTGATGTCGGCCTCGTTGGCTTCGATACCTGCCGCACATTTGTCGTTGAACGATACACAGGCATCGCCAATCAAACGTGCCGAAGAAAGTACATTATAAGCAATCAGCGGCTTGAATACATTCAGCTCAAAGTGTCCCATGGAACCACCGATAGAGGCCGCTACATCATTGCCAATTACCTGCGCACATACCATCGTGAGGGCTTCGGGCTGGGTCGGATTCACCTTGCCGGGCATAATAGAAGAGCCGGGTTCGTTGTCGGGAATCACAATTTCACCAATACCGCAGCGAGGGCCTGAACTGAGCATACGAATATCGTTGGCCACTTTCATCAGGGCCACGGCGCTGCGTTTGAGCGCTCCTGAGAGTTCTATCATGGCATCGTGGGCTGCCAAGGCTTCAAATTTATTGGGGGCAGTTACGAAGGGGTATCCGGTGAGTTCGGCTATTTTTTGGGCGACCAATACATCATAGCCCGCAGGCGTGTTGAGGCCTGTACCCACGGCAGTACCGCCCAGAGCAAGTTCTTTTACCATTTCTAAGGCGTTTTTGATCGCCCTGATGCTGTTGGTAATCTGCTGTACATAGCCCGAAAATTCTTGCCCCAAGGTGAGCGGCGTAGCATCCATAAAGTGCGTACGGCCTGTTTTTACAATATTTTTAAACTCCTCGGCTTTTTTGGCCAAGGTATCGCGCAGCAACTCCATTCCCGGAATGGTAATTTCTACGGCCATTTTGTAGGCGGCAATATGCATCGCCGTAGGGAAGGTATCGTTGGAAGATTGCGACTTGTTTACGTCGTCGTTGGGGTGGAGCACCTTCTGCTCGTCGCCTAACTGACCGCCATTGAGCACGTGAGCGCGGTAAGCCACCACTTCGTTTACGTTCATATTCGACTGTGTGCCGGAGCCTGTTTGCCAGATGACGAGGGGAAACTGCTCGTCTAACTTTTTTTCGATAATCTCATCACAAGCTTTGGCTATCAGCGCTGCTTTTTCTTTGCTCAATACGCCCAGCTCTTGGTTGGCCAAGGCGGCGGCTTTTTTGAGGTAGCCGAAGGCATAGATAATCTCTTTAGGCATCGAGGCCTCATCACCTATCTTGAAGTTGTTGCGGCTGCGTTCTGTTTGGGCACCCCAATACACATGAGCAGGCACTTGCACCTCGCCCATTGTATCTTTTTCTATTCTGTAAGACATACGCTGTTTGGCTTAGTTGATTTGATGAAAGTTTAAAAGTCTGTGGGGCAAATATAAGCAAAATGTAATATTTGGTAGCGTATATTGATGTTATCACAAAAATAGGCTTCCATGCAAAAATCCGTACTTGTGGTATTCTTGGCACAAGAACACAAAAGTACGGATTTCGACAAATTTCAAAAAAATCATTAGTGCGCAGCGATGGCCTGCTCAATAATATCGCAGCAGGCGTGCATCTGGGCTTCGGTGATAATGAGCGGCGGTGCAAAGCGGATTTTATCGCCGTGGGTTGGTTTGGCCAGCAGGCCTCTTTCCTTGAGGTCTAAGCATACATCCCAAGCCGTTTTACCATCTTTTTCTTTGATATCAATGGCATTGAGCAAGCCTTTGCCTCTTACGGCAGTTACCTTGTCGGGGTATTGCTCCATCAGAGCGCGCATGCGCGCTCTGAAGATTTGTCCCATTTTTTCGGCATTCTCAGTAAGGCCTTCCTCCTGAATTACTTCTAAAGCAGCTACGGCCACGGCACAAGCCAGCGGATTGCCCCCAAAAGTAGAACCATGCTCGCCGGGGCGAATCACCATCATCACTTCGTCGCTGGCCAACACAGCCGATACCGGATAGCAACCTCCCGAAAGGGCTTTGCCCAAAATCAGCATGTCGGGCTGTACGTCTTCGTGGTGCGAGGCAAGGAGCTTGCCTGTGCGCCCTATGCCCGTTTGCACCTCGTCCATCATCAAAATTACGTTGTATTTTTTGCAGAGAGTTTCAGCAGCTTTGAGGTAGCCTTCTTGGGGTACGAATACACCCGCCTCGCCTTGGATAGGCTCTACCCAGAAGCCACATACCTTGGGGTTGGCCAAGGCTTTTTCGAGGGCTTCGACATCGTTGTAGGGAATCACCTCGTAGCCGGGCATAAAAGGCCCAAAGCTACGCGTGGCCACAGGGTCGGTAGAAGCCGAGATAATCCCCAAAGTGCGCCCATGGAAATTACGCTGTACCGCCACAATCACGGCCTCGTTGGGTGGGATGCCTTTTTTCTCATAGCCCCACTTGCGGGCTATTTTGATGGCCGTTTCGTTGGCTTCGGCACCGGAGTTCATCATCAGCACTTTGTCGTAGCCGAAGTATTCGGTTATAAATTTTTCACATTCTCCCAAGCGATTGTTGTAAAAGGCACGTGAGGTAAGCGTCAGGGTTTGGGCTTGCTCGATAAGTGCTCCGATGATTTTGGGGTGGCAGTGGCCTTGGTTTACGGCGCTGTAAGCCGAGAGGAAATCGTAATATTGTGTTCCTTCCACATCCCATAGGAAGATTCCCTCGCCTTTGGCCAATACTACGGGCAGGGGGTGGTAGTTGTGCGCGCCGTAGCGCTCTTCGAGGGCGATGGCTTCTTGGGTAGAAAGAGATAAGGTAAGCATATAGAGAATAATGAATGGTTGGTCTGCGATGGGGGTATTTGCAAAACAAAACAAGTTGCACTAACTTTGTGTTTGTATTGAACAAAATTAATAAAAAATTAGATGATTTCGTAAAAAATGAAAAAGTCCCTCAGAGAGCAGCTCAACCCGCCAGCCTTAGAAAAAGAGGATTACTACTACAATGAGCAAGGGCTTATGGTCTTTACGGAGCAGTATCATCTCAAGCGTGGCTACTGCTGCAAAAGTGGCTGCAAACATTGCCCTTATGGTTTTGAAAAAAAAATCACAAGTAATTCCTAAAAGTCTTTGTATCTATTAGATATAATTTCTACATTTGCAGTCCTTATTCAAAAAAGACTGTTTATCAAGATATTTGTATTATAAAATCCAAAAAGTCATGTCAAAGGTTTGTCAAATTACAGGAAAGAGACCCCAAGTAGGAAATAACGTTTCCCATTCCAATAACAAAACCAAGAGAAAGTTTTATCCTAACTTGCTCAAAAAAAGGTTTTTCATTGCCAGTGAAAACACTTGGATTACGCTTAAAGTATCCGCACATGCTTTGCGTATCATCAACAAAAAAGGTATCGAAGTAGCACTGAAAGAAGCCCAGAAAAACGGCACATTCAGCCTCTAAGACAATAAAATATTTTTAAAAACTGCTTGGGCAATATGCCCAAGCAGTTTTTTTATGCGTTTTTCTCCAGATAAAAGCTCAAGTACAGGTATTGCTTTTTACGCAAAAGCACTATAAACACATAGCTGCCCGCACTTCTTTCCAAAAGCGAATAGACTTCTCCTATTTTCATTCCCACCAAGGGGCGGGCATCTATGGATACCAGCTCGTCGCCTTCCATCAGCCCGGCTTCAAAAGCATTGCTTCCCGGATACACCCGTTTTACGCCGTAGGTATCGTAGCGTGGGGCGATGCCAACGATATCGAAACCCATGGTATTGAACAAGAACTTGTCTCTGTACTTTTTGTTAGGGCGGAGGTACATGGTATGCTCTACGTAATCAAATACCACATCAAAGCGCCCCAATACTCCCATGCCGATACTTCCCTGCCTTTCTACGCCCTCTTCGGCAATGCTTTCGGCAAAGGCATTGTCTATGAAAGAGGCAATCACCTGCTTCCAAGCAAAAGGCCCTAACCAGAATTGGCCTATTCTGCCTACGGCACCCATCAAAACACCCGAAATGCCCGTACCCACCCGTGCATTGATAGTTTTGGGGGGTATGAGCGATGCCCTTGCCAGCGGCTCTACGGATAAGGAGAAACCCGCGCCCGTATCTACCAATACTTTTAGGCTTGTTTTGGGGCGAAGAAGGCTGTCTTCGGGGGCGGCACTTACTTGTATATAAGGTTTTTGCCTCTGAAACTCCAAAGGAATAGCCTCGTAGCGTTTGTTTTTGCGGAAAGTATCTTGGTAGCTTTCAGTATCATAAAAAGTAAGGACTTTTCTTTCGTAGTCTATTTTTATAATAAAACGGCTGAAAATATCATACCCTATGATGCCATGTACCTTGATGCCCGCATACTCCGAAAGCTCCGGGATATCTTCGGAAAGTACAAGAAGGGTTTGATTTTGAGCAACAATCTTTCCAAATCGCATGTGTTGATAGATGCACACGTAGCTGTCTATGCTGTTATTTTCGCCCACGCCTCTCACCGAAATTTTCTTGTTTTTGGCCGTAACGTTCAGCTTCTCCATATAAGAAGCATCGGTGATGATGGTGGTGTTTACGCCAGTGTCTAATATAAAATTGAGGGTATCTTTGGTATTATGATTCAAGATAATGGGCAATATAATCAGGTTGTTATAAAGCTCAAAACGGTAGCGAAAGCTCTTGGTCTTTTCGCTAGCAAAACCAAAGCCTACTTGCATGTAGCTGCTTTGCGCCCGAAGCAAACTGCCAGAGAGCAAGCAGAAAACAAGTGATAAGTAAAGCGTTTTCGTAAAAATTTTCAAGGCATTCAATAAGTATTAAGTTCAAATAAGCATTTTAACACAAAAATAATATTGCTCCACTCGTAAACTTTCGTAAGATACTTGATGTTTAAAATTTGCGATTCATGAATATTGATGAAAATTAGGCAAAAACACCATTACTTTGATAAAGAAACACTTGAAAATATTTATTTAATTATCGCCTTGCAAGCATGAAAATTGGAATAGTGTGTTATCCTACCTTTGGAGGAAGTGGCGTAGTAGCCACAGAGCTTGGAAAAGCCCTTGCCAAAAAAGGCCATCAGATTCATTTTATCACTTACACACAGCCCGCCCGCTTAGACTTTTTCAACGAGAATCTTTTTTACCACGAGGTTAATATCTCCAGCTATCCGCTCTTCGACTACCCTCCTTACGAGTTGGCACTGGCCAGCAAGATGGTGGATGTAGCCCAACACGTAAAGCTCGACCTGCTGCACGTACACTACGCCATTCCGCATGCTTCGGCAGCTTTTATGGCCAAGCAGATTCTCAGAACCAAGGGCATTGAGATTCCCGTGATTACTACCCTCCACGGTACCGACATTACCCTTGTAGGCAAAGACCCTTCTTACGAGCCGGTAGTTACCTTCAGCATCAATCAATCTGATGGCGTTACTTCCGTATCGGCAGACCTCCGCAAAGACACCTACAAGCAGTTTGCCATCACACGCGAGATAGAGGTCATCCCCAATTTCATAGATTTAGACCGCTTCAAGAAGCAGAAGAAAGACCATTTCAAAAGAGCTATTTGCCCTAATGGCGAGTACCTGCTGGTACATACTTCCAACTTCAGAAAAGTAAAACGCATCGAGGATATTGTTCAAGTATTTGCCCGCGTCAAAGATATTATACCCAGTAAGCTGCTGCTCGTAGGCGATGGCCCTGAGCGCGTGCGCATGGAGCAGCTTTGCCGAGAGCTGGAAGTGGAGAAATGTGTACACTTTCTGGGGAAATTAGATGCCATCGAAGAGGTACTCTCCGTGGCCGACCTCTTCCTGATGCCCTCCGAAAAGGAAAGCTTCGGCTTGGCCGCCTTAGAAGCCATGGCCTGCGAAGTGCCCGTCATCTCTTCCAATACCGGAGGCCTGCCCGAACTAAACGTGCAAGGCGTTACGGGTTTTATGAGCAATGTAGGCGATATCGAAGATATGGTGAAGAACACGCTGTACATCTTGACAGATGAAAACCTGCCCCGCTTCAAAGCCAGCGCCTTGGCACGTGCCAAGGCGTTTGACATTTCGCATATCTTGCCTCAATACGAAAACTATTACCACAAAATCCAACAACAGGTAAAAGGCGTGGCTGCTGTATAGCTTTTCTATCAGAGCGCTTGGAGCTCCTCCAATTCTTTGCTAAAGCCCCCCGAAAGAATCGGAAAACGACACCATGTTTTTGGGTCAAGATTCTTATCATCCAAATGAAAAGAAGGCGCATAACGTTCTCTTTTCCATTGATTGCGACACCAAAGCTTGAAAAACTTCTCTATCCAAGCCTTCAATTGTTCCTTTTCGACCTGTGGATGCTGCATCTGCAAATAATGGTAGCACTCCACCGGAGAGCGCTTGTCGCGAATGGCATGGGCTTCTATATCATCTAAGATATGATAAGGCATCAAATCGCCCTCGTCGGTTTGCTTGGAGTCTTGAGGACGCAGCTCGGCAGTGGGTTGTTGCTCATTTACAAAATGTAGAGCAGGTACTTTGTAATGACCTTCCACACCTTCTTTTTCGAGCCAACGCAACCAATGACGCAGATAGGCCTTGTCTATCCCTGCAATGGGACTCAACCCACCCGATGTGTCGCCGTCCATGGTGGCATAGCCTACGGCGGCTTCAGAGCGGTTGCTGGTGGAGAGCAGCAGAGCATTGTTGATATTGGCATACATCCAAATGCTGGGCGCTCTGCCACGGGCTTGGATATTTTGGAGGCTTACGTCGTCTTGTGCCCAAGTAAGTGGCCTGCCCAAGCTTTCTTCAATTACTTGAATGTATTCTTTTACAATGTTGCCAATAAAAAGATTGTGAAAGGTGGCTTTTAAGGCAGTGGCCAACTGAAAAGCGGCTTGGTAAGTAACTTCGCCGCTGTTTTCGGTGGCTTGGTAGGCGGTGGTAATCAGCTTGCTTGCCAGCTCATCGGCATCGCCGAAGTTGTCTATATTTTTAATGTAAAATAACTTCTTTTTCAGTCCTTCTGCACCCAATTCTTTCAGCGCAAAGTCGAAAGTCATGCGGGTAAGGCAGAGCAAAGAGGCTGAGTCGGCACCGCCGCTCAGTGAAATCACAAAGCCTCGCGAGTAGCTTTTGCGCATATAATCGAAGAGTCCCAACATCATAGCCCTTGCAAACTCTTCTTCCTTAATAAATTTACTATGTTCCCAAGCCGCTTCTTGGGGTTTGGGCGTAGTGGGCATTACTATGGGGAAATCAAAATCTTTGTAGAAGAAGTGCCCGAAATTGGAGGGCATCTCCAAGGTGTGCATTTGCACTTGCGAGAGCCGCGAGAGCGCTACATCTATGGTAGCGGTGGTGATGTGGTAATCTTTGAAGGAAAGCCTTTCGCCGATGGCCACGATATTGCCATTGGAGGCGATAAAGCCGCCACCATCGTAAATGGCCCTTCCGGCTTCATTACCCAGCAAATTGGCATAAATATACGTAACACCAAAAGCCCGCGAGCCTTCCAATACAAAGCGCTTGCGCACTTCGAGCTTAGAAAAAGCAAAATGGCTGGCGCTGGGGTTCAGAATCATATCTATACCATACAAGTATAATTCTCTGCCCGGACGATTGGCCACCCAAGCGTCTTCGCATATCTCAAAGCCCAGCTTGATGCCACCCACATTGAAGTAAATATCGCCTACGGGGTATTTGCGCCCTTGGAGATAGGTCTCGTCGTAGCCATCCATCGTCCAAGGCGAAAACCAGCGTGGTTCGTAGTGAATCCCATTGCCTGCCAAGAATTTTTTGGCTACAAAACCCAAAATTTCGCCATCAGCGATTAGGCAAGCACAGTTATAAAGTTTGTTGTGTACCAGCAAGGGCAAGCCTACCGATACCACCATACCCGCCGTATGGGGTAGTATCTTGAAGAGGTATTCGAGGGCTTTTTGGTGTGTATTGACGGCATAGAAGGCGTCTTCGCAGCCGTAGCCTGTAATACACAGCTCCGGCAAACACAAGATAGATACTTCCGCCTCGCGGGCTTGGGCAATCGCCCCAAGAATATGGCTCAGATTGCGCTCCCAATCGAGTGGAGTTTGGTTTACTACGCCAGCGGCTACTTTTACTAACTTCATGTGTTCGGAAAATAAAGTTTAACGGGGCATGCGTTCTTTCCAAAGTTGGTGAAAGGATTTGGGGGCTACCTTGATATTGTCTCGCTTTTTGCCCCAAGTGCTTCCAAAAAGAAATTTCAGGACGCGTGTTTTGAATTTTGCGCCAAATTTTTCCATCAGTTTTCTTTGCAGCATGGCTTTTTTCCAGAAGAAGATACCCATACGCTCTGTACTTTTACTACCTCCTTCTTCTACGGCTTGCTTACGATTTAGCAAGAGCAGTTGGTGAATGTCAATTTTTACAGGGCACACCGTGGTACAAGCGCCGCAAAGCGAACTGGCAAAGCTCAGGTGCTGGTAGCGCTTCATACCTGCCATGTGGGGGCTGATTACCGAGCCGATAGGGCCGCTGTAAGTGCTTTCGTAGGTATGGCCACCGATGTTTTTATACACGGGGCAAGCATTGAGGCAAGCACCGCAACGGATACAGTTGAGGGCTTGGCGCTTGTCGGCCTCTGCAAGCAGCTTGGTACGGCCATTGTCCAACAAGATAACGTACATTTCCTCGGGGCCATCGCTCTCTCCGGCTCGTTTAGGGCCTGTAAATACGGTATTATATACTGTGAGCTTTTGACCAGTACCGCTAGTGGCGAGTAATGACCAAAACAAATCCAACTGGTCTAATTTGGGAATCAATTTTTCGATACCCACAATAGCAATATGTACTTTGGGGAAGGCCGTGGACATACGGGCATTGCCTTCATTTTCGGTAATGGCTACCCCGCCCACATCGGCTATCAGGAAGTTGCCTCCGGTAATGCCAATATCTGCTTGCAGGTATTTCTCGCGTAGCAGGCGGCGTGCCGTAAGGGTCAGCTCTTGGGCATCGTCGGTAAGAGGAATGTTAAGTTTTTCTTGGAAGAGCTTAGCAATATCGGCCTTGGACATGTGCATGGCCGGCGTAACGATGTGGTAAGGCCTTT
>DAIQNQ010000064.1:11355-15547 GCA_036788275.1 Thermonemataceae bacterium | reverse complement strand
CCACCGAAGCCGAAAATTTATCAGAGTATATAGCCTCCGAAAGAGATACCTTGGCTGTGGAGGAGCAAGCGCTTCTTGCGCTCCATAAAAGAAAAGAAGCAGCGGAGCAGGCTTTTCAACAGGCACAAAGTCTGTATCAATACCATCAAGAATGCAGCGCTAAGGAAAGCGCCTTGCGCACGCACTTGCTGGAGGAGCAGGCCTATCAACAAAAAATACAGCGCCTGCACCGTGCCGAAAAAGCAGCGCCTTTGCAAAGAAATATTGGGGAGTTGCAGCGTATTGAGGAGCGTTTGGAGGAGAAGAAAATACTCTTTACCGAAGCGCAAAGCCATTTACAAAAGGTAATCCAAGAAGAAAGTAGGCTTAGGGAGGAAGAAGAAGCCCTCCAAGAGCAAGCTCCTGCCATGCAGCAGAAAGCCGAAGAAATGAAACGCTTGGAGGCGCTTATGCCTACTTTGGCCGAGCAACGCAACTTACAAGCAAGCCTTTTGCAGATAGTGCAAGCCCTCGAAGCCCTTGTCGAGCAGCAAAAACAGCAACAGGCAGTCCTCGAACAAAAAGAAAAGGCCTTTGCCCAGATGCGCCAGGAGTATGAGCAAATAGGGGAGTGTCAGCTGCAGTTGGAGAAAGTAAAGAATCAACTAAAAGAGGCTGCAACGAAGCATACAAGCAAGGAGAAATACGATGACTTGCTGGCGCAATACCAAAAGCAAAAACAAGTAGCCGATGCCCTACAAAAAGCCGAAAGCAAAGCGGCAGAAGACTACCTGCGCTTGCACGACAGGCTGATGCAGATGGAAAAGCAGTGGCGCAAAAACCAAGCAGCGCTCTTGGGACAGCAATTGGTAGCGGGGCAGCCCTGTCCGGTATGTGGTGCATTGGAGCATCCTCATCCTGCACAAGCAGCCGAAGAAAATTTGGTGAGCGAAGCCGAGATAGCGCTGCAAAAAGCACAGAAAGACCAAGCAGAGCAGCAGAAAAACCTCCTCCAAAAGCAGCTTGCGCAAGCCAATCAGCACTTGCAAAGCATCGAAAGTGAGGGCAAAGCCATTGCCGAAATGCTCGGTGATGACTGGAAAAGGCAGTTGGTACAAGACATCAAAATTATCATCAAAAAATACGAAGCAGAATCTCAAAACCTGACACAAAAAATTGCACAGCTCGAAAAGCTGAAAAGCCAAGCCCAAGCAGAGGAAGCCTCTATTGCCGAGGCAAAAGCACGTATAGAACAAATAAAAGAGGAAATTCAAATACAAAAGGAGCAAAAAATCGGTATAGAAAAATCTTTGGAAAATCTCTCGGTGGCCACGCACCACTCCGCAGAAGATGAAGCTGCCTTGCAGGCGCAAATCAACTTGCTACAAGAAGAAAAGAGCCAATACGAGCAGCGCTGCCAACAAACCCAAGAAGATATTCGTCAGAATTTCAACAAAAAAAGCACGCTGAACGCCCAAATTCAAAGTCTGACGGAAAGTATCCAAGAGTTGCATCAAAGAGCAGCACAAGAGCGCCAAGAGATACAGCAACAGTCCCAAAAACAAGGCTTCGATAGCCTCGAAGCCTTGCAAGCAGCCTTGTTGAGCGAGGCGGACACGGAAGCCTTGAAAGCCGAAACCCTCTTGTGGGAAAGGGAAAAAGAAAAGCTCAATACTGAAATCCAGCAGCTCAAGTCTTATATGCAAGGCCAAGCTGCCCCCGATTTGCCCGCCCTCCAAGAGGTGCTAAGAAGCCTCCAAACAGAATACCGACAGGCGCAAGAACAGCAAGCAATGCGCAAAAGCAGCCTCCAACAAGTGGAGGCAACCGCCCAAAGAATTGCCGAAAAAGAAGCTGAAATCAAGCTGAAAGAAGAAGAATGGCAATATTATGACCTCCTCAAGCGTACTGCCGCAGGCGAGGGGGCACTCAAGCAAAGCCTGACGGCCTATATCTTGGGTGCTTTTTTGGAAGAGGTACTCTACTATACCAACAAACGCTTGGCGCTGCTCTCGCATGAGCGCTACCAGCTGCTTTTGGCTTATGAGGTGGAAGACGGACGCAAAAAAAGTGGCTTAGATTTCGAGGTGCTTGACAACTATAACGGCCAAAAGCGCCCCGTAAAAACCCTTTCCGGCGGCGAAATCTTCTTCAGCTCTTTGGCCTTGGCCTTGGGCATGACCGATGCCGTAAGTGCCCGCTCCGGCGGCATACGCTTGGAGGCCATGTTTATAGACGAGGGCTTTGGCTCTTTGGACAGCGAAACCTTAGACCTCGCCATCAATACCCTGCTCGACTTAGAGGGTGCACACCGCCTTATCGGCATTATATCACACGTAAGCGAGCTGAAGGAGCGCATCGTAGGTGCAAGAATAGAGGTCAGAAAGAGCAAGCAGGGTAGTAGTCTGCGGCTGGCGTAGTTGGCTTGTCAGAACTTTGTTGCTTGGAAGTATTTCATTATCATAAAGAGGGTATGTAGTGATGTATTACTAAAAAGCCATACAAATTATATAGTGCGTGCAGTAAAAATACTACCCAGAAAGCAGACCTGTATTTTATCTGACAAATAAAATAAATATAGGCAAAGAGAAGCCCCCCTACAAAAGCGTGAATGATATAGATGATAGAGTAGTCGTGTGTAACTGCAAATAGCAAAGCAGAAATCAAAATAATCCACTTTTTGGGCAATTTGAAATAGTCCAATACAAGAAAAACTAAATGCTGAAATAAGAAAGTCTCGACCAAGGGACCAAATACAACCACTGTCCAGAACTCATCTGCCAACGATTCAAAGACGAGCGCATCGTTCATTTTGTACGCATCAATTTCTAATGCTTCGGAAATCCCGCTAATCAGACTGCTCCACATAATTTTTATGAGAAGAAGTGTTGAAGTGAATATCGGAAAAGAGGCATTCAGGAAAAAGCGATGTATCTTTTGTAGCATGTACAAAGGTGGTTATGATAATGAGCAAAAATAACTTTTTCTGAAAAAGCACAGATAAGTTTGTATAAAAAATCCAAAGCCTTAACACATCTTCGCCTCTTAAATGATAGATATAATAATTGCTTTTTCCCTTCGTTGTCTTTGGAAATATGCTTGCTCTCTGATGCTTAACTTTATTTAACAAAAAAACATGGCAGGATTAGCAAAGAACACGTATTTTTGAAATTCAAACAAGCACTTTATGACCCTGAAATCTGTATGTACCCTTGCCTTGCTCTTGTTGAGTACGGCATTGTTTGCCCAAAAAGGCGACAAAAACGAAGGCGTAGTGGAATACCGCATCACTACCAACCTCCACAAGCTCCTACCACCGGAGCAGGAAGCCCTCAAGGCGCGCCTGCCCGAAACCCAAACCTTCAGCTACGAGCTGCTCTTCAATGCCGAAGAGTCTCTTTTTAGGTTTTTGGAAGATGAAGAAGAAATAAGTCGAGGAGGTTTTATGGTACAAATGGCCAGACAGACCGAAACCTACCTCAACTGGAAAGAGCGCCTCAAATTAGAGCCGCGCGAGGTAGCAGGCACAGCTTATCTGCTGCAAGACAGCCTCAGCACGCCAGCTTGGAAGTTTGGTGGCGATGAGGTGCGTGTGCTCAAGGGCTTCAACTGCAAAAAGGCAGTCCTCCAAGATACCGCTCGCAAGCAAGATATTGTGGCTTGGTACACCGAAGACATTCGCGTGCCCTCCGGCCCACAGGCTTTCCATTCTTTGCCCGGAATGATTATGGAAATTAACATCAACGAAGGCGCTATCCTGATGGTACCTACCAGCGTGAAGTTTAGAAAACTCAAAAAGAACGAAATGAAGCGTCCTTCCGGCGGCAAGCAGGTAAACAACACGCAGTTTCGTGAAGAAATGGAAGAACTGCGCAAGAAGAATGGCGGCAGAGGCGGTGGGTTTATGTTCCGCAATTAAGCTGTAAAAACACTTCCTAAAGGCCATTCCTCATCGTGTAGGGGAGTGGCCTTTGGATTTTGGCAGTAGCCAACTTTGATAAAAACACAATTTTTGCCTAATTTTGGTATTATACTCAAACCAAAGTGGTTTTATATAAAGAAATAAATCCTTGAAAATCAAGGTAATCAATCAGGGAAATCCTGAAAACCGCTTTAATCTTGATATATTTCTGTATTTTTAGTGTTTTCTTATCAAATTTCAGATAAAAAATATGCACTACACAACACTCCTCCGAAGCCTCGTGTTGCTTAG
>DAIQNQ010000064.1:0-11255 GCA_036788275.1 Thermonemataceae bacterium | reverse complement strand
TTCAGATAAAAAATATGCACTACACAACACTCCTCCGAAGCCTCGTGTTGCTTAGCCTGATGGGCTTGGCCGCTTGTTCCGGCTCCAAAAATGTTGCCCCTCCGCGCAAAGAAAAAAGCGAAAGCATCAAAAATGCCCCTCAAGTAGCTACTGTCATCAGCGAAGCCCGCAAATACTTAGGTACACGCTACAAATATGCAGGCAATGACAAGAAGGGTATTGATTGCTCCGGCCTTACCTGCCAAGCCTACAAGGCGGTGGGCATTAAGCTGCCTCGTGTGGCCGGCGACCAAGTGAGTGCCGGAAAGTCTGTAAGTGCCCAACAGCTGCAGCCCGGCGATTTGGTGTTTTTTAAGGCCAGTACCAAAAGTAGCGGCAAAATTACCCACGTGGGCATTGTTACGGAGGTAAGTAAAGACAATGCGCGCTTCATCCACGCTTCTACATCAAAGGGAGTGATAGAAAACGAGCTGCTCTCAGGCTACTGGAAACCCCTCTTAGTAAAAGCCGTAAGGGTGTTGTAAAATTATTGCTCACAGAGCCACTGTCTTGCCGGAGGAGGTGTTTTGAAGACAGCAATCAAGGGAGCGGCATTGCTGTCTAATACAGGATTGTACTGCTCATATACCTGTGGCGATACCACAAAAGCCTGCTTTTGCTCTTTGCCCAGAAATTGATAAGATTTGGGTACCCACGCTTCCTCTGCCCACTTCAAGTCGGCAGGATGTACATTCATCTCTCTTTGGTCGAAAAGCCAATTTCTCACCTGATAGCCTTTGGCCAGCTTGAGGGCTACATCCAAGGCCACGCGGTACTCTTGGCTATGGCTGATGCCCTTAAAGACCACCTCAATATAGCCGTCTTTTTCGTGGAAGATGATGCTGATAGTATCACCTTTGAGGATAATTCTATTTTCTTGTGAGGACATAGTGTGCGCGTGCATTTTCCTGAAAACGAATGCAAGATAAAATAATTATTGTAGAATCAAAATAAATCGAGGCTCCTCTTGAGTGCCTTACAAGCTGCCCAAAGGGGAATGCCAAAAGCCTTTCAGAGCAAAAATAAGTCCAATATTTTGGAGCAAAGGCCTAACAAAAACTTTTCACCTTTGGTTATGATTCTGAAATTCTTTAATATATTTGCATCATCATTAGTTTAACACAAATAAACTTAATTAGACGTAATGACTAGTATCATAATAGCCTCAGCTATCGTATTTACGGTAGTCATTCTTGCCCTTGTAGCATTACTTTTGTTTGCTCAGGCAAAATTAGTTTCCAGCGGAAACGTGAAGATTGTTGTTAATGGAGACACCGAAAACCCCATCCTTGTGCCTGTGGGTTCTTCTCTCCTCACTACCTTGGCTACCTCCGATAAGAAGCTTTTCTTGCCCTCGGCTTGTGGTGGTGGTGGTACTTGTGCGATGTGCAAATGCCAAGTCATTAGCGGTGGCGGTGATGTATTGCCTACGGAAGTAGGGCATCTCAATCGCTCCGAGAAAGAAACAAATGTGCGATTGGCCTGCCAAGTGAAGGTGAAGCAAGACATGGAGATTCGTGTGCCTGAAGAAATCTTCGGCATCAAGAAGTGGGAGTGCGAAGTAGTATCCAACTACAATGTGGCCACCTTCATCAAAGAGTTTGTAGTAAAATTGCCCGAAGGCGAAAGTCTGCATTTTGAATCGGGTGGTTATATTCAAATTGACGTGCCTGTGATTGACGTGGACTTTAGCAAGATGGATATTAAACCCCATCCCGAAGATCCCGTAGGGCCGGACAAGTTCAAGCCTGATTGGGATAAGTTCAACCTCTGGTCATTGAAAATGAGAAATCCCGAAGAGCAGTTCCGCGCCTATTCTATGGCCAATCACCCTGCCGAAGGAAACATCATCATGCTCAACATCCGTATTGCTACCCCGCCTTGGGACAGAGCCAACAACCGCTGGATGGATGTAAATCCGGGTGTTTGTTCTTCTTATGTTTTTGGATGCAAGCCCGGCGATAAAGTAACTATCTCAGGCCCTTATGGCGAGTTCCATATCAATCCTACCGACCGCGAAATGATATACATCGGTGGTGGAGCCGGAATGGCACCTTTGCGCTCACATATCTTCCACCTATTTCATACCGAAAAAACCAACCGCAAGGTATCTTACTGGTATGGCGGACGCTCCAGAAGAGAATTGTTCTACACAGAGCATTTCAGAGCCATCGAAAAAGATTTCCCCAACTTCAAATACCACATCGCTTTGTCGGAACCACTTCCCGAAGATGATTGGAAAGTAAAGAAAGATATCAACGACGAAGAAGGAGAAGGTTATACAGGATTTATCCACAAGGTATTGCTCGATAGCTACCTGGATAGCCACCCTGAGCCGGATGAAATTGAGTTTTACCTCTGCGGCCCTCCTATGATGAACGCGGCGGTACTCAAAATGCTCGATGAAATGGGTGTACCTAAAGAAAATATCCGCTTCGATGATTTTGGAGGCTAATTCTTCCTCATCTATACAAAAAGGCTTCAAGCACTGCGCTTGAAGCCTTTTTTGTTTGGGTTTATTTCTTGGTATCTACTACAAACTGCCTGATGATGCTGCTTACCTCTGCGCTTTGCTCAGGCTTGAGGGCGAAAAGGTGCATAAACAGTGGCTTCTGTGCCACGCTTTTGTGAAGTTGCAAGTCGCGATTGGCCGCAAACACCTTGTCCCACTCTTGGCGTACTGCCGCCCAAAATTTTTGATTTTCTGTCCACCATTTTTGCGCTGCAAGGCATCGGCTATCTTCTACTTTGGTATAGGTGTTCCAACCTTTCTCTTGAGCGATGAGTCTGTCGCCGGCTTCGCTGCGTAGTACCTTGTCGTTGTCTTGCTCGTGGAGCCAGCCCCAAGAAGTGATTTCGTGTCGGTTGCGGCGCTTCATCACATTGTAGTCGCTACGCACCGTAAATTCTCGTCGGGGCAGGGGGCTATCAGTGGTATTTTCCCAAAAATGTCGTCCGTCTATATGCACCCAAGTAGCGCTACCCTCGTAGCGGGGGCTGTCATCCACTTGATACACCTTTTGCGTCCATTGGCCTTTTACTTGGGCTTTGGGCAGGCGCACAAAGTTCCAGCGTGTGCCTTGGTTGAACATATAGAAGTCAGTATTCTCATAGAGCCAGTCTTGTCGCCAGTGCTTTATGATGCTCTCTTGGCCAAGGCTGTCTTTGACGATGAGCAGGTGCTGCAATACGAGCTTGTTGCTTTTGTCTTCTACCAACTCCACCCATTCGAGTCCCTTCGATTGGTAGCGCTCGCGAAATTTGTAGTCGGCATCGGGCGAGAAAGTTTCCCCAAATTCAAAATTTACCTCATAGCAGCCACACATTTGCTTGATGGCCGCTGCATCTTGTTTGTTTTGTGCTTGCAGGCTGCCTGCCCCAAGACCCAGCGCCAAAGCGCATTGGAAGAATAGTTTCATAAAAGAGGGGTTTAAATGTTTGATGAAATACTTAAATGATAACGCAAATTTAAAAGCTATTTAGACTAAATAAAAATAATTTGAGAAATAATTTGGAATTAATCTAAATAAACAAAAACTTTGCAGCATCAAAACCCTCAAAACGATGTCGCAGAAATACTATACAAGTCTCTTCTTTCTTTTCTGTGTGCAAGCCGCTTGGGCACAAAGCACAACAGACAGCCTTACCGCCGAGAAAGCCTTGGAAGAAGTAACGATTACGGCCACCCGCAGCGAGCGGCGGCTTTCTACCATCCCCATGCCTGTGATGCTCATCAGCCAAGCCCAAATCAAGCAAATAGGCAGCTTGCGCCTCAACGAAGTGTTGCAAGAGCAAACCGGGCTGGCCATTGTGCAAGACCACGGGCAAGGCTTACAAATACAAGGCCTTGCACCTGATTATACACTGATTTTGATAGATGGCGAGCCGATGATTGGGCGTACCGCAGGCACTTTGGAGCTGTCACGGGTGGCGGTGGGCAATATCCGACAAATAGAAATTGTAAAAGGGGCGAGTTCGAGCTTGTATGGCTCCGAAGCGCTGGCAGGTGTGGTAAATATCATTACCGAAAAGCCACAGCAAAACCAAATAGACCTCTCGCTGCGCCAAGGAGCCAACAATACCTCCGATATAGGTGCTTCCTTGCATTTTCGTAAAGAAAAGCTGGGCGCAACACTTTTTGTAAACCGCTATGCTTCGGGTGGCTACGATGTCAGTCCGCAAACTTTTGGGCAAACCGTAGAGCCTTTCGAGACCTACACCCTGCAAAACAAATGGTACTATCAGCTGGCCGAAAATTCGGAGCTGAGCCTTTCAATGCGCTATTTTTCGGAGCGACAGCAAGCCCGCTTTGCTTTGAGCGAGGGGCAGGTAGGGGGTGAAGGCAAGGTGCAAGATTGGAGCATTTTACCCTCTTGGCAGTGGCGCAAGGGAAAATGGCAGTGGCAAGCGCGCTTCTATCAGGCAGTATATGAAAACAACTCTCTGCTCAACTGGGAGGCGACAGGAGCGGAATACGAGCGTACGTTTTTCAGACAAACTTTTGCAAGGCCGGAACTACAGGCCGAATATTACCTTTCCGATGCCCACGTCTTTACTTTTGGCGGCGGACATATCTGGGAGAGTGTGGCAGCCTCGCGCTATACCTCGCAGAAATTTTTCCAGACCCGCTATGCCTTTGTACAACACGAATGGCAACCACACAAAGCTTGGAACATTACCACCGGAGCGCGCTTCGATGCCCACTCGGTATATGGGCAGCAGCTCAGTCCCAAAATCGCCCTTCAATACGAAATATTGCCCTCCTTAAGCTGGCGGGCTTCTTTGGGGAGGGGCTTCAAAGCACCCGATTTCCGACAGCTTTATCTCAATTTTACCAATACCATTGCCGGATATTCGGTATTTGGTACAGAGGAACTGCCGGAAGTGCTGCGCCGCTTGCAAGCCGAAGGACAGCTGGCCGAAATACTCTTTGCGCCTGAAGAAGTGGGCAGGCTGCAAGCAGAAAGTGCTTGGGGGCTGAATACGGGCTTCCGCTTCGAGCGCAAGGGCTTGGTGGCTGAGCTGAATGTGTTTAGAAATGACATAGAAAATCTGATTGAAAGTCAAGCTTTTGCAAGGCGCAGCAATGGACAAAATATCTTCAGTTACCGCAATTTGCGCAGGATTTATACCCAAGGAATTGAATTAAACTTACAATACAAACTTCATCCATCGCTTAGCTTGGCCGGAGGCTACCAGTACTTGGAAGCTTATGACAAAGAGGTGCTGGCGCAAATAGAAAGGGGAGAGCTCTTCCGTCGCGACCCACAAACGCTACAAACCGTACGCCTCACGCGCCAAGACTACGGCGGACTGATGGGCAGAAGCCGCCACATGGCCAATGTGAAACTCTTCTATGAAAATAAAAAGCAAGGGACTTTTGCCAACCTGCGGGCGGTGTATCGAGGGCGCTTTGGCTTGGCCGACCGCAATGGCAACTTGATATTAGATGCCGACAACGAGTATGTGGCGGACTTTTGGACTTTGAATGCCTCGGTGGCCAAATCTTTCTACAAAGAAATGTTCCGCCTCCAAGCAGGCATAGACAATCTGCTCAACTACCGCGACGAGGCCAGCCAGCCCAATATTGCCGGAAGGCTCTGGTGGCTGAGTTTGCAGGTGCATTTGGCGGCCAAAAAGTAAGGATTCATTCAACATAAACAATCATTTTTTCACAAACCAAAACCAATTTTTTATATGAAAGCAATTAATATTCTCTGGATAGTGCTGCGCCTCGGGGTAGGCGGCCTGATGCTCTGGGGCGGCTACCAAAAATTTGCCAAGCCTATTCCGGCACCTACTCAAATGATAGAGCAGATAGAAAAAGAGGGCAGCGCCTCGCTCTTGGAGCAGCCCGACAAACTCAAAATTCGCAATTATATTTTTGGAATGAAGCAGACCAACTACTTCTGGCAGCTTTTGGGCATTTGTGAGATTGTCTTTGGGTTGATGCTGCTGAGCCAAGTAATGAGCTTCGCCGGAGCTGTAATGCTGATGCCCATTACACTGCATATCTTTTTGTTTCACCTATTTTTAGAGCCACACGATGTGGGCGAACTTATACAAACTGGCCTACTTTGGCTGGCCAATGTAGCCCTCATTGCCAAAGAATACCCCCGCTGGAAAGGCCTGCTTTGGCTGCCGGCTTGGTAAGTACCATTTTATTGAATTTATTTTTACACTTTCCAAAACCATTTCAATCTATATGAGAAATCTATTGTATTTGACCCTTGCACTGGCTTTTTTGGCCGCTTGCGACAAAAAAGAAACCCCTGCACCCACGCCGACTCCCATTGCCTTGGAGGTACAAACCGTGCGCAATCTGCCTGCCGACCCTACCAGCAATGCCTCGGGACAGCCGCAGCCTGCCAGTGGGAAATTTACCCTGTACAGCTTGAAAGACAATGCCATAGTGCCCAATGCCGATAGCGCCAGCAATCGTTGGGACATTGGCTTTCGGGCCACCACCATTATCATCAATGGCGGGGCGATTCGCAGTGGGCAGGGCGGAGCTTATATCCATACGGGCTTGTTTGAGGAGCTGCGCGAAATTCCTCAAGGACAAGTGTTTCAGCTGGATAACAGCCTTACTGAGCTTGCCATCCCAACGGGCGCAGGCAATGGTTGGTACAGCTACAACCCGCAACAAAACTGGATAAGCCCTTTTGCAGGCAGGGTACTGGTGATTCGCACGGGCGATGGCAAATACGCCAAGGTAGAGATTTTGAGCTATTACGAAGATGCCCCTGCCGAGCCTTCGCCTACGGCCAAAGCACGCCACTATACCTTCCGCTATGTGTATCAGCCTGATGGCAGCCAGCAGTTTGAAAATACGCAAGCTCCTGAGTAAAGCTTCGCATTTTTTTAGTTTTAATTCAGTCATGTGTCGGGTATTCCGCTCTTCTTTGAGGAGTGGAATATTTTTTGTGAAAAATTTTGATTCTTGAATACGAATTAATACCTTTAGTAGGCAAGTGTATCTATAAGATTTTGAAACCTTTAAACCCAAGGCTACGTTCTCCAAAGCACACCATCTGAAAAATTGATGACAGACTCTTCTTCTGACATATTGTTTAAAACTGTTCAAAATCTCCAAACTTTCTATCAGCAGCAGCCCAACAATCTTCCTGCGATGAGAAAAGAGGTGGTGCAGTGCTTGGCAGATTTTTTTGGCAATTCGCAAATGATTTTGTGTTCTCAAGTTCCTTTTTTTGAATTGAGCGAAGACAGCTTCATACAGCAAATGCAGGTTTCTTCGCCCAAGGCTACGGCTTTCGTTTTGCAGCACAAAGATTTTTTACAAAAACTTTTTACCCAATCGTTTCAACAAAGCTATACCCCTTTGGCTTGGTCGCCTTGCGAGGAGGCAGAAAAAAAGGGTCTGCCTACACAAAGCTTGCTTTTGGCGCCAATTTGTGTGGCTCAAGAGTGCTTCGCTATAATATTGCTCCTCAGTTCAGAACCCTTTGAGGCCAAGGCTCTCGAAAATATACGTTTGCTTTTGCCCACGATTAGTATTGTACTTTATAAACCATTGCCGCAGTTTCCTATGCACGAGCAGGTGTCTTTTCCTGAGCTTCTCAACTCGCTGCCCGACGCGGTATGGTCTATGGACATTGCCAAGGCGCGCTACCACTATTTAAGTGCCGCTTGTGAAAGTGTATTTGGATATACTGTCGAAGAATTACAAAATTTTTCTGTGGAAGACTGGCAAAAAATCATCCTTCCTGAAGACTACCCTTTGGTAGAAGCTGCTTGGGAAAAAGTAATGCAAGAAGGCTATGCCCAAGTAGAGTTTCGTATCAGACACCAAGACGGTACGATGCGATACCTTTTCGATAAATACCAACTTGTAAGAAATGAAGATGGTGTGCTGCGGCGAGTCAATGGTATTACGCGCGACATCACCAAGCGCAAAACCGAGCGCCTTCTGCTGGAGGCTGCCCTCCAACGTGAGCAAGAATTGAACGAAGAACTTTCGCAAAGAGAAGAAGAGCTTTCGGCCAGTGAAGAGGAAATAAGGCAGCATTTGCAGGAAACAAGTCGCTACAATGAGTTTTTGGAGCAAACCCGCACCGTGCTGAAAAGCTCCGAAGAGAAATACCGCTACCTCTTTGAACACAGCCCGGTACCAATGTGGATTTATGAGCGCCAAAGTCTTCGCTTCTTGGCCGTAAACCAAGCCGTAGTAAACCTATATGGCTATACAGAGGCGGAGTTCTTGCAAATGACCCTCAAGGATATTCGCTCCGAAGAGGCGCGCCAAGAGTTTGAAAGATTCATTCAGCAGCAATCCGGCAGCAATCCACTCCTGCAAAGTACAGGCTATTGGGAGCATCAAAGGAAAGACGGTACGAAGATTACCGTGGAGGTGGTGGTAAGCGAGATTTTGCTCGAAGGCCAAGAAGCCAATCTCACTCTGGTACTTGATGTGAGTGAAAAAGTAAATAGCCAGCGCCAACTGATAGAAAGCGAGGCGCAGTTTCGCTCCATGTTCGATGCCTCCGTACAAGCCTATTGCCTGATAGACCAAGACTACCGCCTGCTCAAAGTGAACAAAGTAACCAAGGTATTGGCACAAAAGTATTTTAAAAAAGAGCTGCAAGAAGGCGATTCTTTCTTGGAGTATGTGTTTGGCGAAAGGGTAGAAGTATTCAAAGAAAACTTTGCGCGCGCACTCCAAGGAGAAAGTATTTTTTTAGAGAAAAATATCAGCCTTCATGGTCAAGATATTTTCTTTGAGATACAATATTTGCCCATTTATGGGGTGGACAAAAAAATCAACAGTATCGCTTTTGTATATAGAGATGTATCGGCACAACGCCAAAATGAAATACTTCTGCAAAAGCACTATCGCAGTAGCAAAAACTTCCGTAATGCCCTCAACAGAAGCGCTGTTATCTCCATTACCGACCTTGAAGGCACGATTCTGGACGTAAACCGTGCCTTTTGCCAACTCAGCAAGTTCTCTAAGCATGAAGTAATCGGTAAGAAGCACAGTATCGTGAGTGCAGAAATACACGATGCTGCTTTTTTTGAAGAAATGTGGGTAAAGTTAAAATCAGGCAAATCGTGGCGTGGCGAAATATGCAACCGCGCCAAAGATGATACGCTTTATTGGCTGGAGATGATTATCAACCCCATTCAAGATGAGAGCGGCAAAGTGTATCAGTACTTGGCCGTAAGCTACCCCATCAGCCAACGAAAAAAAGCCGAAAAAGAAAAACAAGAGCTACTAGAACGCTTGGCGCATTATGCCTTTATGAACTCCCACAACCTGCGCCGCCCCTTGGCCAATATTTTAGGCTTGGTATCGCTTTTTAATAGTGAAGATGCGGATTTCGACCAGAAAATCATTGAGAAACTTCGTATTTCTGCCCTTGAATTGGATAAAATCATACATACAATGAATGATTTGCTCAGAAGCAACGAACTAAAAAACATAGACAGCTTCTCAGCGCCCAAGCGCTCCTCTTCCTCATAAAATTATCAAGTACAAGGAGGTTACTTTCAGGCAAGGCTTTTATTAAGTGCATCTCATCAAGCCTTGCCTATGCCCACAGCTTTACAAAGTTTTGTTTTTTCACCTAACCTTGTAGCAATATGCAATACTCCTTGCGTTCCTTATCATCTGTATTTCTCACATTTTTACTACTCCTCAGTGCTTGCGACCAAGCAGCGCGAGATGGTGGAAATACCTACCAAATGGAAGTCGCGGCAGATAAAATGCTTGCCGAAGCTGTAACTGAAAGTGCCTTACCCCCTGAGGAGCAGCCCGGCAGCCCCGATGATTCCGAAATCAAAACTGTCAAAGAAAATCCCTTCGTAGAAACTGCCCAAGAGGCTACTTCCACCTTTTCTATTGATGTGGACAACGCCTCTTACAGCTATATACGCGCCAATATCGAAGCAAGTACTCTGCCTACGCCCGAGGCCGTGCGTATCGAGGAAATGATTAATTATTTTAGCTATGAGTACCCGCAGCCCCAAGGTGTTGTACCTTTCAGTATTTATACCGAAGTGGCCGACTGCCCCTGGAATCCGGCGCATCGCTTGGTGCATATCGGTCTGCAAGGCAAAAAATTAGATACCGACAACCTAAAAGCCTCCAATCTGGTCTTTTTGATAGATGCCTCCGGCTCTATGCAAGGAGAGGAGCGCTTGGGCTTGGTAAAAAAATCTATGGAAATACTCTTGGAGCAGCTCTCTGCCCAAGACCGCGTGGCCATCGTAGTATATGCAGGCGCTGCCGGATTGGTACTGCCCCCTACTCCTGCCAATGAAAAAGCGCGCATTATGGCGGCTCTCAACAAGCTCGAAGCCGGAGGCTCTACTGCCGGAGGCGAAGGTATTTTGTTGGCCTATAAAATAGCCGAAGAAAATCTCATCGCAGGTGGCAACAACCGCGTGGTGCTTTGTAGCGATGGCGATTTTAATGTGGGCGTATCCTCTACCCAAGAGCTGGTAGCCCTGATGGAAGAAAAGCGTAAAAAAGATATTTACCTCACCATCGGTGGCTATGGTATGGGCAACTACCAAGACAATCGCTTGGAGGCCATCGCCCAAGCCGGTAATGGCAATTATTTTTACTTAGACACCTTCGAGGAAGCCAAAAAAGTATTTGGCAAAGAGATGCGCGCCAACCTCTTCACCATTGCCAAAGATGTAAAAATACAAGTAGCCTTCGACCCTGCTTACGTAGCTGCCTACCGCCTTATCGGCTACGAAAACCGCGTGATGGCCAACGAAGACTTTGAAAATGACCTCAAAGATGCCGGAGAGCTGGGCGCAGGCCACAGCGTAACGGCACTCTACGAAATCGTACTGCTTCCCGGCAAAAGCCAAGGCAAAGTATTAGACCTGCGCCTGCGCTACAAGCTGCCCCGCACAGAGCAAAGCCTATTGCTGGAGCAAAGCCTCATAGACCAAGGGAGTAATTTTGCCCAAGCTTCCGAAAACTTCCGCTTTTCGGCTGCCGTGGCCATGGCCGGATTGCTCCTAAAGCAATCGCAATACAAGGCCGAAGCCAGCTTTGAGCAGGCCATCAGCTTGGCCAAAAATGCCCGCAGCCAAGACCCCGATGCCTACCGCTGGGACTTCGTGAAGCTCCTCGAAAAAGCCAAACAGCTGAGCAGAGCGCAGTAGTTTTTCGATGAATTATAAATACCAAAGGGAGCGCTTCCATCAGAGGCGCTCCCTTTGGTTTTGAAAAAAAC
>DAIQNQ010000063.1:0-16258 GCA_036788275.1 Thermonemataceae bacterium | reverse complement strand
CAAGCGCCGATTTTCCCCGCTTCATCATCATCGAAATACAACACGCCAATCCTTTTTATGATGATTCCTACGCTGTAAACTCGGCCAATCTCGGCCCTTATGGCGATGCCATTATGTATGAGCTGATTCCTCATATCGAAAAAAAATACCGTGGCATTGGCGAGGGCTGGGCGCGTTTTACCTACGGTGGCTCTACCGGAGGCTGGGAGGCGCTGGCCGTGCAGGTATTGTATCCTGACGAGTTCAATGGCTGCTTTGCGGCTTGTCCCGACCCCATAGATTTCAGGGCTTATACGGTGGTGGATATTTACAAAGATAAAAATGCCTATTTCTACGAAGGAGACTTCAAGAAAACCCCTCGCCCGGGCAAAAGAAATTACTTAGGGCAGCTTTCGGCCACCTTGCAAGAAATGAACTACCGAGAGCTGGCACAAGGTAGCAAAGGCCGCTCCGGCGACCAGTGGGACATCTGGCAAGCTGTTTATTCGCCTGTAGGAGCCGATGGCTACCCTAAGCCTATTTGGAACAAGCTCACAGGCGAAATAGACAAGGAAGTAGCACAGTATTGGAAAGAAAACTACGACTTACGCTACATTATGGAGCGCGATTGGGCGGTGTTAGGGCCTAAGCTGAAAGGGAAAATACACCTCTATTGTGGTGATATGGATAACTTTTATCTGAACAATGCGGTATATTTGACAGAAGAGTTCCTGAAAAAGACTCAAAATCCGCATTACGAAGGCGAGGTAGATTATGGCGACCGTGCAGAACACTGCTGGAATGGCGACCACAGCCAGCCCAACTATATCACTCGCCTGCGCTACAATACCATGTACGTAAAAAAGATACTGAAACGTATCGAACAAAGCGCCCCCCAAGGAGCAGACCTCCGCTCGTGGAGGTATTAGTGATATAGACAATTATCAATGAAAATGCACCTCTAAAGGGTGCATTTTGCTTTACAGACCAAATACAATGATTTTGTACGATAGATTATTAAAACCACCGGAATTTTGTCCAAAGTGCCAAGAGTATTTCTGTTTTTGTTTTCCTGACAAGGGCTGTAATAAGGTGAACTTCGGGAGAAAAAAGAGGTCGGATGGTACAAAAATATATGTCAGAAGATAAACAAAAGAAGTCCGAAACGCTTACTATCGTAGTAAATACGCATAAGCTGCGGCTTTGGCCATCTGCCTTTCGGTACTTATTCCAACAACAATATGCTCATTCTGCTTTTCAATATCGTCATCACTGCCTTCCTCACAGGGCTGGTGTGCTTTGTACAAGTGGTACATTATCCTTCATTTCGCTATACTACTGCCAATTTTGAAGCTTTTCATCATTTTCATACCAGTAGTACAAGCTTGGTTACGGCCTTTCCGATGCTTATTGAGCTGGCATTGGCTTTTGCCTTGCTCTGGGAGTATCAGGCTGAGCGCAATTTTTTGACCTTGCTGGCTTTAGCCGCTTTTTTGTTAGCCTTGGCCGTATGGGTCAATACCTTCTTTTTTGCCATTCCTTTACACATAAAATTAGGCGAGGGTTTTCAGGAAGCTACTTTGAAGCAGTTGTTGCGGGTAAATCTCTGGAGAAGCCTCCTTTGGACAGCGCGCTTGGCGCTATTGCTTTTGTTGGCTTGGCAGCTTTGGAAACAGTATCAGCCCAGCTGAAAACGCATAATTTGTGTCTGTGCCTTTGGGTCAGGGCTGTTGTGTATGCGCTCAGCAAAAGTTATTTCATTGTCGTAGCTCCACAAAAGTACCGAAGAAGCACAAGTACCATAGTTTTCGCTTTTGATAAACATGGCACTCAAGAGGCGTTCCCACTCCAAGGGTACACCGGTTTGAGGTAGCAGATGGTCGGGAGCGATGGTACTGTCTTCGAGTATTTCCAGCAAGCTCTCTACTTCGAGATTTTCGCTGGAGAGGAGATAATCTTTGAGTTTTTGCTTGCCTTTTTCTATTTTCTGCCAAGGCGTATTGAGCAGATGATTGCTGAGTCCATGAATGCCAGCATCTATTTTTTTGATGATGCGCTCTTGGTTCGAGAAGTAAAAGAGGTCTTCTTTATCGCCTAATATGATGTTGAAGCCATTGTACTGGGTAGCCCGAAACTGCATGCGCATCATGTACTTGAGCGGCTCCCAAGGGCCTTTCAAATAGTGTAGGGGCAGCTCTCCGCGCGAGGGCGCATTGGTTTTGACCTGCAGTGGGTCACGAAAGTTGGTAATAGCCGCCAGTTTGCCTTCTTTACTTAGGCCCATCCAAGTGCCTCCGGCTTCTAAGTCTTTGCCGGCCAGCATGTGGGGATATTCTTCCCAAAAATGTATAGGAAGTGCTGCGCGATGGTAAAACTCATCACGGTTGGCCAAGATAATATACTTATAAGTGGGGTGCACCTCATTGGCGAGCAAAATCAGACACATAGTAGCAAAGCAATAAAAGAAATCAATTTACAAGGTACGTGTTTTTTTAAAATACTGCAATTTTAGAAAATTTTTCCTGCTTGCTTTGCCAAGCTTTGGGGGCGCTTGGTGTAGGAGAGGCAAAATAAATGTATATTTGCGGCCTTGTATCAAATCCGATATTTATGCGTTTTATTTATGTATGGAGTGTTTTGGTGAGTATTTTGGGTGCAGCTTGCCAGCCTGAGAGTGCCAATCAGCAGAAAGCGTCCCTTTTTTTGGAGCAAGCCAAAAACTATGTGTATGAGGCCAAAGTGTCCGAAGCCATCGAAGCCTTTGGCAAAGCCCTTGAAGCCGATAGCACCTTGGCTGAAGCTTATTTTGGAAGGGCTTTTTGCTACGAAGAGATAGACAGCATACAGGCTGCCCTTCGCGATTATGACCGCTGTATTACCTTCGACGGCCAGCTGGCCGATGCCTACAATAACCGAGGAGAGCTGAAAAGACGTTTTTTGAAAGATTATGCAGCAGCCCTGCAAGACTACGAGCAGGCCATCCGCCTCAAACCCGAAATAGCAGGATTGTACTTCAACAAAGGTTTGGTGCTCAAAGAAATGACCCAAAATGACCAAGCTTTGGCCGCCTTCACAGAGGCCATTCGCCTTTCGCCCAATTCTGCCGAAGCCTACTTTCAGCGGGCGCTTTTGCTCTTTGCCACCGGCCACCAAGCCCGCGCTTGCCAAGACTGGGGCAAGGCCTATCGCTTAGGAAAAGCCGAAAGTGCTGATTGGGTATCGGAGTATTGTCTTTGAACTTACAGACCTTATTTCGATGCAGGAGGGGCTGCAAGGGTAAAATGCTGTGGCAGGTAGGGGGTTATCTTTAAAAGTGCTGCTTTTGCCCAGAAATATTACAAGCAAGCGCAAGTATTTTTAAACGATTCCGTAGGGCTTTGGTTTACTTTTTGAAAAGTAGATGACATACACACTTGAGATGCAGATGTTTTATTGGGGAGCCCTCCCTGCCACGCTAAATATTTACGATTATGAACTCTGTCAAAGTCCCTCCCGTACCCTTCACTGTTAGAATGCACGACATCAGCAATCTCGACCACTACGACGTAAAAGCTGATAGACTCTATACCGTCGTAGAAGTGCTCGCCCTTTCCGAGAGCTTGTTGGGGTACAAACTTTTGGAAATCGAAATGCCTACCAACGAACTTTTCGATGCCAAGCGCTTCGCCATCTATACCATTTCTTCTCCCAATTAGCACTTAGCGTGGCACTTCCACGCTTTGGATAAGCTGGTGAATCACATCTTCCACTGTAATACCTTCCATCTCCTTCTCCGGTGTCAGTACAATCCGGTGATTGAGCACGTGGAAGGTAATTTCTTTTACATCATCGGGGGTAATAAAATCTCTCCCCTGCATGGCTGCATAGGCTTTTGAGGCGTTCATAATGGCCAAAGAGGCTCTGGGCGATGCACCCAAGTAAAGAGCGTGATTGCGACGGGTTTTGTCCACAATCTGTGCAATATATGCCAAGAGAGGCTTTTCTACGTGTATTTTTTTGATGAGCTGCCGATAGGCTTCTATCTCTTCGCCCGTAAGCAGCGCCTGAATATGCTCCAGCTGGTGTTGGTGCTTGCGCAGGTTGGCTTTCTCCAATATTTCTACCTCTTCTTCGAGCGTGGGGTAGTGTACTTTTATTTTGAAAAGAAAACGGTCGAGCTGTGCTTCGGGCAGGCGATAAGTACCCTCTTGCTCGATGGGGTTTTGGGTGGCCAATACGATAAAGGGCGGCGGCAAGAGGTAGCTGTGTCCATCTACGGTGATTTGTCGCTCTTCCATCACCTCAAAGAGGGCGGCTTGTGTTTTGGCAGGCGCACGGTTGATTTCGTCTATCAATACCAGATTAGAGAATATAGGGCCTTTTTTGAACTCAAAAGAAGAGTTCTGGAGGTTGAAGATAGAGGTGCCAATCACATCGGAGGGCATCAGGTCGGGGGTAAACTGTATGCGGGAGAAGCCCACAGAGATAATTTTAGAAAAGAGCTTGGCCATGAGTGTTTTGGCTACGCCGGGTACGCCTTCGAGCAGCACGTGGCCGTCGGCAAGCAGCGCCGCCAAGAGCAGGTCTATGGCTTTGTGTTGGCCTACTACTACTTTTGCGAGGGCAGCTTTGATTTGTATCGTGGCATTCTTGAGATGCGACAAGTCTATGCGGTTTTCAAAAAGTTCTTCGTTAGATTCCATAGAGTGGGCTTAGGTTGGCTTTTGTGTAAAACTGTGTATAATTTGATATAATTTCAAGAGTCTTTCATCAGAAAAGCTCGTATTTTTTTGAAGATATTTGGCTGTATCAGCCAAGTGTTGTATGTCTTGTTCCGGGTGATTGCTCTTTTCGGCCAAGAGTCTGACGCTTGCTTCTTCCATTTCGGGCCATTGGAGGCTCATCAAGTATTGTTTTTTGATAAATACTTGGAGGTTGTGAAGCATTTTCAGCGCGAGGGCGTGGTTGTCTTTGTGCTCTAAGTAAAGCCTGCCCATCGTTTCGGCAAACTCCAAGCTGGTATTGTCGTAGCTTTGCAGCGTGGGGATAATCCGCTGCCGCCTTTTGGTAAAAAACAGCACATAAAAAATCAGTGCCGCAAGGCTCAGCCACAAAGCCCAGCGCAGCGCTTCAAAGGACTGCATCACACCAAAAATACCACGCTTCTCTTCCGATACCTTGCCTACTTTGTAGTATTCGTCCCAAATCACTTCTTCTATGGGCAAGTAGGCAAAGCATTTGGCCATGTACTCGGCATTGTTGCGGGCGAGCAGGTTGTAGTTGGTAAAAGCCAGAGGATTGCAATTCAGCAAGAAATAGCCTTGCCCGTAGCCGATTCTAACAAAGGTAGCTTCTTCATACTGATTGATACCCAGTACACTGCTGCGGCTGCTGTCGAGTACGGCAAAGTAAGAAGCCACAGAGTTTTTTTTGTAGCGATAGTTTTTTTGTGCTTTGAGTGCAGGTTTTGTAAGGTTGAGGCTGGAGGAATCAGGCATTTGAGGTGCTTCAAATCGAAAATCTACCGAAAATCCTAAGGTGTCCATCATTTCTGCCGAAAAGCTCTCGGCAGCAACCAGCACCTTGCCGCCCGCCTCAGCAAACTGAAGCAGCGCCGTAAGGTCGGTGCTATGAGGCTCAAAGGTATTGTTGATAAACAAATAGACCTCTTTGCCTTTGTATCCGTACATCAAACGTTGATAAATACTTTGGTAGCTGCTTTGAATGTTTGCCTTCGGAAATATCTGAGGCAGCAGCTTATGTACCAGATAAGTGCCGTAGGGGCGCTTGTCTGTTTTGGTATAGCTGGCTGTCCAATCAACTCTTTGGGGTGCAGAAGACTGCACCAACAGAAAAAGTACAAAGATGCACGCTAAAAACAGCAAATATTTCCAGTTTTTGGGAAGCATTATAGTTTTTGATAAAAAGCCTGAAACAAAGGTTGCACTTTTTTGAAAAGTGCTTCGTCCAAATGAAAGTCTCCATAGAAAGTATAGTCAAACCACAAGCGCAGCTGCTGGAAATCCTCTTGGAGCGCCGGGTGTGTGGCCAGCTCTCTAAGATACTCGCCATTGGTTTTGGGCTCTTTCCATTGAATATATTTTTTTTCGGAGAGCATCTGGAGCGCTTTCAGAAAGAGCAAGCGGAGGGCTTGTTCGTATCGGGCTTGGGCAAGAGCCTCTTGTACGAGGCTGTCGAAGTTGGCTTCGTAGATTTGCGCAGTAAGGCTTGAAAAAGCGAGCGCATCGCTCTTACGGCTTGGAGGATTGCCCCTCAGAATTGTCGAAATACTCACATTGGCCAGCTTCAGAATAATAAAAACCACAAGCGCCGCCAAGAGAATATAGAAAATAAGCGCCTCAGATTCGTTATTGTCTCCAAATAAAGAGCGTAGGAGCTTTTGGAGTAGCCATCTTTTGATGCGCTCCCAAGTGGAGTCTTCCTGCAAAGAAACCTCTTTGTCATAATCAAAGGCACTATCTGCTTTGTACTCTTGGATACTCTCTTGTGAGAAGCTTCGTAGCTCTACGTGCAGGGAGTCGCTCTGAGCTGCCAGTGTGAGTGGTAGCAAAGACAGAAGCACAAGCAGCAGGTATTGTCTAATATTGTTCTTCGTCTGAGGAGGCATCTTTGTTGGTTCCGATGGTTTCGATTTGTGCAGCAAGCCCTTTCGACTCTTTGTGCTCTACCAAGTTGTAATATTGTAAACTGGTGGCCAGAATGGGAATGATACTCGTAAAAATATTCAGGCCGAAATTTATCCCATAATAGATGAGCAAGGCATTGGAAGAGGCCTCGGGATTGCTGTTGGTGATGTCGAACAAATCGCCTGTAAAGCCAAAAATGCCCAAAGGAATCAATACTGCATACGAAATGGCCGCTTGTATAAGAGAACACACAATCAATACCCCAAAACTTTCCCAAAAGTACCCTTTGAGAAGGTAAAAGCTACGCTTTATGCCCTTTACAAAGCTCATACGCTCCTCTAAGCGGATAATAAAGATAAAAAACAGATGTATGGATACATATACCACAGGAATCAGCAGAAGCAAGAGCAATAATACCGATACCAGAAAACCGGCTTGGCCAAAGACACTGCCCAAGCCACCTACCAGTATCCCCATAGCAATGATTGTCAGCAAAGTCAGCAAACCAATCCCCACGAAAGTGCCTAAAACATTGGGCAAAGCTTTGAGCGACTCACCCAAGAGCTCTTCCAAATTGAAAGCCTTTGCGCCTTTGCGTTCATAAAGCGATAAATAGCGATAAAGTACCGTGGTAAGCACCACAAAAAATAAAAAGAACAATCCCAAGGAAGAAAGCATATAACCCAAGATTTCCAGAGGGGCACGGTCGAGTATTATTTCCCAATCGGTAGGAATAAGCTTGGCGATCATCAAGCCAATCAAAATAAAAGGGGCAGCCAGCATCAGCAAATAGCCGTTCAGATGCAAGAAGTTTTGTATAATAAACTGCATCGTGGTGCTGATGACCTCTCCCAAGTCGCGGCGTTGTCGGAACTCAATCTTTGATTTTTCCATTCTCAAATTTCTGATAAAGAATATGCGGATATACAACAAAGTAAAATACCACCAAAGTAAAAGAAAGCCCTATGATGAGTAGTTTCAATACCAGCGGCATCTGTGTATAGCGTGTGATAAAACTTTCGATAAAACCTGCCAAAATAAAAAAAGGAACCAAGCCTATGATAATCTGCACACCTTGCCTCGCAGCCCGCGTAAAAGATTGCAAGCGGCTGTACGTACCCGGAAACAGCACCCCGTTGCCCATCAAGATACCCGCACCTCCGGCAAGGATAATCACCGATATTTCGATAGTACCATGCAGCCATATTACTCCTGAAGCCTCCCAAAGCACGCCTTGTGCATAAAGGAAGTAGAAGAAAGAACCCAGCATAATACCATTGTAGAGCAGAATATAGCCTGTACCGAAAGAGAGGAATACAAACATCGGCATGTCCTGAAATACGCCTCCCCAAGCAAAAGCCCTGAAAGATACCAAGATGTTATTGAGCGTGATTTGTAAAAACATGCTCAGCTCGCCGCTTTGGCCATATACGGCCATGGTATTGCCTTTACGGATGTTTTCTAAGGTCATGTCCACATAAGCATCGCCCATGATGAGGCGCACAAAGCGCTCGTCGTAGGCAGCAGAGAGCGCCCCTATCCCCAAGGCAATGATAAAGATAAGGAAGGCAATGAAGAAATAAGGCTGTGCCTCTCGGAAAATCAAAGGAAGTTCTTTGAGCCAAAAAGAAGCAAAGCGACCTTTCTTTTCTTTTTTATTGCGATAAATATATTGATGAATCTGGGCAGTGAGATGGTTGAGGTAGCGCGTGGACTTACTTTTTGGGTAATAGGTTTGGGCATAAGCCAAATCGTCGGTAAGCGCAATATACATTTGCGAGAGCACATCGGCAGGAGCTTTCTCAATACCATGTAGCACCTTTTCGTAAGAGAGCCAGCGCTCTTTGTTTCTCTTCAAGAAAAGAGCTTCTTTCATAGAAATAAAGTTGTGATTTTTGTAAAATTGCCAAAAAAGCCAAATACTTGCAAAAGTTCTACTATTTTCGAGACTTTTGCAAGTATTTGGCAGAAAATTAAAGCAGAAGGCGCTTTTAGCCCTGCTTTATAAAAGGCAGTTTTACGACCCGCGCCGCGTGTGCTTTGCCTCTGATATTGATATAGATATTGCTGCCCAAAGTACTATGCGCCACCTCTACATAGCCCAAGCCAATGCCTTTGTTGAGGCTGGGCGAAATCGTACCGGAGGTAACCTCTCCGATGGCTTGTCCTTGGGCATCTTCAATGAGGTAGTGCCCTCTGGGTATCCCCTTGTCTTCTATCTCGAAGGCCACCAGCTTGCGGCGCACTCCTTGCTCTTTTTGCTGGAGCAGTGCCTCGGAGTTCACAAATTTCTTTGTAAACTTCGTAATCCAGCCCAATCCGGCTTCTAATGGCGAGGTCGTATCGTCAATATCATTGCCATAGAGGCAGTAGCCCATCTCCAGGCGGAGGGTATCGCGCGCACCCAAACCAATCGGCTGGATATTTTCATCTTTTCCTGCCTCAAAAATTGTTTTCCAAAGCTGCTCGGCTTGGCCTTGAGGCAAGTACAGCTCAAAGCCGCCCGCACCCGTATAGCCCGTAGCCGAGATAATCACCTTGTCCACACCCCCAATACTGCCTTGTACAAAGCTGTAATAAGGAATCTGGCTCAGGTCTGTATCCGTAAGCTTTTGCAATACCGCCGTGGCCTTAGGGCCTTGCACAGCAAAGAGGCAGGTTTCGTCCGAGATATTTTTCATTTCTACCCCCATGGTATTGTGTTGCTGTATCCACTGCCAATCTTTTTCGATATTCGAGGCATTCACTACCAGCATATATTCTTCTTTGGCCAAGCGATAGACCAGTAGGTCATCTACGATACCGCCTTGGGCATTGGGCAGGCAGCTGTATTGTGCCTTGCCGATGTCGAGCTTAGAGGCATCATTGGAACAGACCAGCTGTATAAGTGCCAAAGCTTGCGGGCCTTTGAGCAAAAACTCGCCCATGTGCGACACATCAAAAACACCCACGCCCTCGCGCACAGCCATGTGCTCGGCCTTGTCGGAACTATAACGCACAGGCATATAAAAGCCTGCAAAATCTACCATTTTAGCACCCAATTGCTCGTGCAGTGTGTGCAGGGCTATTTTTTTGGGAGAAAGTACATCCATAAAGAGAAAAGAAAAAAGATAAAACTAAGAAAGAGCCTCAAGGCTCACTTTGAAGGATTTGCGATGATAAGGCGACAGCCCATGCTGGGCGATGGCCTTGCGGTGTGCCACCGTAGGATAGCCCACATTTCGCTCCCAGCCGTAGTAAGGATACTCTTCGGCCAAGCGCTCCATCAGGGCATCGCGGTAGTTTTTGGCCAATACAGAGGCCGCTGCAATGCTGTAATACTTGCTATCACCTTTTACGATACACTGATGTGCAATAAAGCCATAAGGTGCAAAGCGATTGCCATCTATCAAGAGCAGCTCAGGCTGCTTTTCGGCAGGCTGCGCTGCGCACAAGCTGTCCAAAGCCAAGTGCATCGCCTTGAAAGAAGCCTTCAGGATATTGATACGGTCAATCTCTTCGGGCGATACCTCGGCCACAGCCCAAGCCAAAGCGCTTTCTTTAATCTCTTGTTCTATGGCAAGCCTTTGGGCAGCCTTCATCTGCTTGGAGTCGGTGAGTAGGGAGTGGCTGAAATCCTTAGGCAGCACTACGGCGGCAGCCACCACCGGGCCTGCCAAGCAGCCACGCCCCACCTCGTCCAGTCCGGCTTCGATGTATTGTTTTGAAAAAGAAGAAAGAAGCGCCATGCCCACTAACAGCCTTATTGTGCGCTCAAAGCCGCATAATGTTTGAAAAACAAAGGAATGGTTTCGATGCCTTTCATGTAGTTGAACACCCCGTAATGCTCATTGGGCGAGTGGATGGCATCGGAATCCAAGCCAAAGCCCATCAATACGGATTTCAGTCCCAATTCTTTTTCAAACAAAGCCACAATCGGAATGCTACCGCCACCGCGGGTAGGAATCGGCTTTTTACCCCAGCTTTCTTCCATGGCCTTGCTGGCTGCTTGGAAGGCGATCGAGTCGGTAGGCGTAACCACCGGATAGCCGCCGTGGTGCGGGCGAACCAGCACTTTTACGGATTTGGGTGCAATGCGCTCAAAGTGCTCTTGGAAGAGGGCCGTGATTTCGTCGGGCGTTTGGTGAGGTACCAAGCGCATACTGATTTTGGCAAAAGCCTTGGAAGGAAGCACTGTTTTGGCACCTTCGCCTGTATAGCCACCCCAAATACCGTTTACATCGAGGGTTGGGCGGATAGAAGTACGCTCATTGGTGCTGTATCCTTTTTCTCCGGCCACTTCGGCAATGTCCAAGTCTTTTTTATAGGCTTCCAAATCGAAGGGGGCTTTGGCTAGTTCGGCTCTTTCGGCATCGGAGAGTTGCGCTACTTTGTCGTAGAAGTGGGGAATGGTGATGACCCCGTCAGCATCTTTCATTGAGGCAATCATCTCGCACAACACATTGATAGGATTGGCCACCGCACCACCATACACGCCTGAGTGAAGGTCGCGATTGGGGCCTATCACCTCTACCTCCAAATAGGAGAGTCCGCGAAGGCCGCTTTCGATAGAAGGGGTTTCGTTGTTGATGATACCCGTATCCGAAATCAGGATGACATCGGCCTTGAGTTTTTCTTTGTTATTTTTGATGAAAGGAGCAAGATTATCGGAGCCGCATTCTTCTTCTCCTTCAATCATAAACTTCACATTGCAGGTCAGGGTATTGTGCTGGAGCATGGTTTCGAGTGCCTTTACGTGCATATATACTTGGCCTTTGTCGTCGCAAGCACCACGGGCAAAGATTGCTCCTTGGGGATGTGCGGGCGTAGTTTTGATAACCGGCTCGAAGGGGGGTGAATCCCAAAGGTTGAGTGGGTCGGGAGGCTGCACATCATAATGTCCATATACCAATACGGTGGGTAGCTTGGGGTCAAGCATTTTTTCGGCATACACAATAGGATGGCCTTCTGTTTCGCAGATTTCAGCCATATCAGCACCCGCCTTGAGGAGTTGCTCTTTGAGGTATTCGGCGGCACGTCTTACTTCGTTTTTATAGCTTTTGTCGGTACTTACCGAGGGGATACGCAGCCAATCGAGCAGTTCTGCAAGGAAACGTTCTTGCTGTGCGTGAATGTATTCTTTCATATAGCTAAGGGAATTAAAATGGGGACATATTGCGCCTGCTAAATTAGGAAAAAAAGAGAAAACTTTGTCAAAAACAGAAATTTTGACAAAGTTTTCTCAGCTTTAAAGAAGGAACAGACTTATTTGAAAACCACCTCAAAAGGCAGGCGAGCTTGTATGCCGCGCAGGTTTTGGAGGCGCTTGGCTTGCTGGTAATAGGTATAGAACTCACCCATTTCGTCTTGCAGCATTTTCTGCTTTACACTTTCGGGCGAAGAGCGCTTGAGGAGGCGGTCTATAAAGCTCTTTTGGGCGGGATAGATACGTATGCGGTAATCGTCGGCTACGCCTGCTTTTTGAGCAGCAAGGGCGATGGCATCATCAAGGTTGCCCAGTACGTCCACCAAACCTTTTTCTTTGGCTTGCGCACCCGTCCATACACGGCCACTGGCTACCTTGAGAAGGTCTTCGAGGGGCATGTTGCGTCCTTGAGCTGCTTTGGAGGTGAAGATTTCGTAGCCTCTGTTTACTTGATTTTGGATAATTTGCTTCTCGGCCTCGGTCATTTTGCGGCTGGGATTGCCGAGGTCAGAGAACACGCCTGTATTCACACGGTCGGTCGTAACGCCGATTTTATTTTTGAGTAAATCCTCGGCCTCAAAAAGTACTCCGAAGATGCCGATAGAGCCAGTAATGGTATTGGGTTGTGCCACGATGGTATCGCAGCCCATGGCCATATAGTAGCCGCCGGAGGCCGCCAAGTCGGACATAGAGGCAATTACGGGTTTCTCTTTTTTGAGGAGTTGTACCTCGCGCCACATAATATCAGAAGCCAAGGCACTACCACCGGGAGAGTTGATGCGCAATACTACGGCTTTGATGTCTTTGTTGAGGCGTGCTTTGCGAATTTCTTCGGCGAAGCGGTCGCCACCAATATTGGTATTGTCGCCTTGTCCATCAACGATTTCGCCTTCGGCCACGATGACAGCGATACGATTTTTACCTTTTTTAGCACCTTTGGCTTTGGCTATTTTCGAGTAGTTTTTAAAGCCGATATACTCTACTTTATCGTCTTTTTTGAGTTTGAGCAAGCTTTTGATGGCCTCTTGGGCATCATCTTCATAAGAAATACTAGTGATAAGCTTGTATTGGATGGCCGTTTCGGCATCACGTACAAGCATCGAATCGGAGATTTGGCGGAGCTGCTCGATGTCTATTTCACGGCTCTCAGCTACGTTTTTGAGGTAGAGGTCATAGATGCTGTTGAGGTAAGAAGTAACCTGCTCGCGGTTGGCGTCGCTCATTTTATCCAAAAAGAAAGGCTCTACGGCGCTCTTAAAATCGCCCACTTTGAAAACAAGTGGTTTTACTTCGAGTTTTTCGAGGGTTCCTTTGATAAAGGGTACTTCTGAGGAGAGGCCGTTCAGCTCTATCAAGCCGATGGGGTTGAGGTGGATTTGGTCGGCGGTAGAAGCCAAGTAATAAGCACCTTCAGTGTAAATTTCGCCATAGGTTACGATAAACTTGCCCGACTTCTTGAAATCCAAAAGGGCATCGCGCAGCTCTTGCAAGGTAGCAAAACCTGCAGCAGTATAGCGTGCATCCAAGTAGATGCCCTTAATGTTTTCATCGCTTTTGGCGTATTGAATACTCTGGAGGAGGTCTATGAGGCTCAGGCTGCCGGAGGTTGAGGTAAAAGGCAAGTCCAAATCCTCGAAGGGGTCTTCTTCGCTCAGCTCAGTGATGGGCATATTGAGATTGAGCTTGAGGACACTGTTTTCTTTTACTTCGGGCAAGTCTTCGCCGGGACTCAGCAGCGCGCCTAACAAGACAAAGAAAATAATAAAAGAAAAAAGTCCCACAATGGTAGCGAGTACATATTTGAGAAACTGTAACATACGGTTTGGATGTGTTTATAAGTTGATATATTAGATACAAAGAAATATGCTGAGAGCATCTTGTACTCTTAGTTGTATCTTTTTGTTTTTTGTTACAGTTGGAGGAGGAGTAAATTACGGAAAAGGGCAAATAAAAAATGCTTGGAGTACACTCCAAGCATTTTTTGGTAGAGGGAGAGGGATTCGAACCCCCGGACCTGTTACAGTCAACGGTTTTCAAGACCGCCGCATTCGACCGCTCTGCCATCCCTCTGTGGCAATATTAGGCTGCAAAGGTAGTGCTTTAGTGCAGATTGTCAAATAGAATTGCAAAATATTTTTCAACAGTTAAAAAATATTTACAGAAAAGGCTATTTGTACGCTTTTATAAGGATGCCGGTACCTTCGGTGTGCTCTCTGTTGAGGTCGAAGATATTGAGGACAAAGCAGAATGGATAGACCAAAATGTAGTACAGAGGTAATATCGGAAAAAAGAATCTGGAGATGCCCAAGAGCATCATCGGGTATTTCATGGAGAGCTTCCAAGAGAGGCTGCCCGGCTTGCCATAGGTATATTGGCCTTCTACTTTTTTGAAGCCTATCTTCTTGAGTTTTGTCTTCATTTCCTCAATATTATAGCCACTTCTTATCTGTTCGTCGCAAAAGCAGGTATCACCGTCTTTGTGTACGCCGGAGCCGCCTTTGTCGGAGGGTACGGACAGGAGGGCCAAGCCGCCTTTTTTGAGAGACTGGTAGAAGTTTTCGAGTACTTGTTCATCTTCTTTGATTTGCTCTACCACATCTACCGACAGAATCAAGTCAAAGTTATTGGGTACTACAAAGCTGCGAAGGTCTTCTTTTCGGTACAAGATATTTTGCTTGTTGTTTTTGTGAAAGAAGCGGTTACAGCTGCATACATAGTCGCTTTTCATATCTACGGCCAGTACGTTCCATCGGCTGCTCATGTTGGCCAAGAAGTAGGCGTATTGTCCAAAGCCTGCGCCGGCATCTAAGATATGCAAGCTTTTGTTGCGTTTACTGTGTCCCCACTCTTTCAGAGCACGGTGGATATACCAAGCGCGCAGGAGGAGCAGGTCTAAAAAGCGGTAGAAGAGTAGCCGCAGCCAAGTATGTTGGTTAAAGAAAAGGCTGAGGCGTTGTTTGACGGGCGTGTAACGCATGAGGGGAGCACTAAGAATCTTTTTTGTCTTTTTGTTCTATTTTGTAGTCTTTGTCGGCAGGCGGGATTTCTATGTTAGAGAAAAGCCCTTCTATTTGAGCGGCGTACTCGGCGGAGTCGTCCAAGAAGAATTGTAGTTCAGGGATGATGCGTGCTTGCTTGCCAATACGGTGGGAAAGCTCCAATCTGATTTGTTTGGTCTTTTCAACAATTTCCTCAAGGCTTGCTTGTTTGTTTTTGCTCATCAAGAAGCTGAGGTATGCCCGGGCGATGGCCAAGTCGGGAGTCATGCGCACTTGTGTAACTGTGATGAAAGCACCATTGAAGAGGCTTTTGGGGTCGCTTTGAAAAATTTCTCCCAATTCTTTTTGGATAAGCCTTGCAACTTGCTTCTGACGTTTGGTTTCCATTGGATTTACTTGCGGGCAGCTTGTGCCGATAGATTTTCAGAAATAACAATGCAAAAATACAATAAATTTCCTTTCTATTTTTAATTTTGACTTGATTTACTTACAAAGCAACATTTTCTACACAAAATCTAAATACATACAGAAAAAGTGATACGTTTTTTTAGGAAAGAGTCATTGGGCAATGTATTGCTGCTGGGAATCATCTTGTGTCTGGTACGCTTGCCTTTGGCTTGGGGGCAGGAGGCCGTCCTCAATCCGGTGCTGCAATGGCTGGCCTTGGCCGAGCGCATGGCAGCCGGAGACCTTCCCTATGCAGAGCTTTGGGACGATACCAGCCCTTTTTCTGCTTTGGTGTATTGGCTTCTGTATGTATGTTTTGGGAAGAGTGTATGGCCTTATCATTTCTTTGGGAGCGTGCTGCTCTTGGTGCAAGCCTTGTGGTGGAGCCGCCTGCTCAACCAAAACAGGGTATTTGAAGAGCGCAGCCAAATGCCGGCTTTGTTGTATGTATTGGCAGGCAATCTTTTTTTCGACTTTCAGGTGCTCTCGCCCGTGCTTTTGGCCAATACCTTCTTGATGTTGAGCATCAGTCATATTTTTTCCCATATCAACGAAAATATACAGCGCCCGCAGGTATTTGAGGTGGGGCTTTATATGGGTATTGCCGCGATGTTTTATATGCCTTATTTTGTCTTTTTGGGTTTGCCTGTGCTTGCTTTTTTGTTGTTTACGGGCACCAAGCCCCGCGATTATCTGCTTTTGGTGTTTTCCTTTTTGCTTCCGGTAAGTATCTTGTCGGTACTGTACCTTTTGTTGGATGCGGAGCAGGCGTTTATCGAAAAAGCAATCTTTGGCATGTGGCTGCTGCCGGAATTGTATTATGTGGATTTTCTGAGTTTGCTGCTTTTGGCAGCATTGCCTACGTTGTGGCTCTTGGCAAGTTTTTTTCGCTTATTGCAGCAAACCCGCTATATCAATTACCAGATACGCTGCCAGCAGGTGCTTTTTTTGGCTTTGCTTTTTGCGTGTGCTTCCTTCTTCTTCCAGCCTTCTATTTCCGGCTTTAGTTTGATGGTTTTTTT